>DATENQ010000348.1:0-3178 GCA_035275005.1 Pyrinomonadaceae bacterium
CCGCACTTCAAGCAGACCTCTTCGGTCGGTACACTCTTCTCTTTTATGTCTTTGATGTAGTGCTGAAACTGTTTGAGGTCGCCTTCAAACTTATCGTAAAACTCGCGCAGCGCCTTGGTCCAACGGATCTTCCCTTCCTCGATCTCGTCGAGCTCCTCTTCCATGCGCGCGGTGTAACTCTCATTGAAAAGATCGTCGAAGCCGCCGTCGATCAAAAGATCGTTGACGGTCTTGCCGAGCGCCGTGGGATGAAAGCGTCCCTGGTTTTTCTCGACGTATTCACGTTCCTGAATGGTCGACATGATCGCGGCGTAAGTCGAAGGCCGTCCGATGCCCTTTTCTTCGAGAGCCTTCACGAGCGTCGCTTCCGTATAACGCGGCGGCGGCTCGGTGAAATGCTGTTCGGGCGCGATGGAGTTCAGTTTCAGAGTCTCGCCTTTTTCAACTACCGGCAGACGGCGTTCGGCTTCGTCGTCTTCTTCCGTCTTCTCATCGCGGCCTTCCTGGTAGATCTTGAGGAAGCCGTCAAACTTCTGCACCGAACCCGTGGCACGGAAGATAAATCTCCCGGCCTGAATGTCGATCGTGGTCTGATCGAAGACTGCCGGCATCATCTGCGACGCGACAAAGCGCTGCCAGATCAGGCGATAGAGTTTCAGCTCTTCCGGCTTGAGATACTTCGCTAACGAATCGGGCGTGTGTGCGACTTCGGTCGGACGTATCGCTTCGTGCGCGTCCTGCGCGTCTTTCTTCGAGCGATAGTAAACAGCCTTCTCGGGAAGATAGTCAGCACCGTACTGTCGATCGATGTAATCACGCACTTCGCCCAACGCTGCGTCCGAGACGCGCGTCGAGTCAGTACGCATGTAAGTGATCAGACCGACGGAACCTTCTGGCCCAAGCTCAACGCCTTCATAGAGCTTCTGGGCCAGCATCATCGTCTTCTTAACGGCAAAACCGAGTTTGCGCGACGCTTCCTGTTGCAGTTTGGACGTGATGAAAGGCGGAACCGGATTGCGTTTGCGTTCCTTCGTGGTTACATCGCTGACGACGAACGACTGCTTCTCAGCCTCGGCAACGATCTCACCGGCTTTAGCTTCGTCATTAATTAAGACTTCGTTCTTCTTGAGCTCCTGATCGAAACCGCTCGTCTTGACAGTCTGCTCGCCGATCTTGAACAGACGCGAATCAAACGCGGGCGGCAGTTTCGAGCTCACATTGGCCGCGATGGTCCAATACTCAGTTTTAACAAACTGCTCGATCTCGCGTTCGCGTTCGACCACCATCCGCAGCGCGACTGATTGCACGCGACCGGCGCTCAAGCGCCCGCCAATCGTCCGGCAGAGCAACGGCGAGACTTTGTAACCCACGAGGCGATCGAGCACGCGTCGCGCCTGTTGCGCATCGACGAGGTTCTCATCGATCTGTCGAGGGTTATCGAACGCAGCATTCACCGCGCGCTTCGTGATCTCATTGAACATCACTCGAAACGCGGGCTTTGCAGGTCGCTTGGGAACTATTTCTTCGGCGAGATGCTGGCAGATTGCTTCGCCTTCCCGATCCGGGTCGGCGGCGAGATAGATTGCTTCGGCTTCTTTCGCAGCCTTCTTCAGCTCGGCGACGATCTTCTTGTTGTTTCGTTTCTTCGAGTCAGGAATCAGTTCGTAGGTCGGCTCGAAATTGTGTTCGATATCAACTCCGAGACCTTTCGAAGGCAGATCTTTAATATGGCCTATCGAGGCCTTAACCAGATAGTCCTTTCCCAAATACTTATTTATAGTTTTCGCCTTGGCAGGCGATTCAACGATTACTAAGTTTTTTGCCATTTTCTAATTCGCTTTTGTCCGACTTAGGTTTTTTGCTCGGTCTCGATCTTTGCTTGATCGATCTTCGCTTGGGTCGGGACCCAAGTTAAACCTCAAAGACCTAAAGCCGTCTCACAAAACATCTTCCCGGCAGCGCTCTAACCAATTCTCGAATTTCCAATGAGAGCAGCGCGGCCGTCAGCTCCGAAATCGGGAGGTTGCTCTTGTCAAATAACCAATCTACATGCGCCGGGCTGTCGGGCGTCAACAACTTGAACACCGCGCTTTCCGTCGATGAAAGTCCTTCCGGAACAAAGGACAGGCGATCGACCATCGGCGTCTCTTTCTTTTCGCTAAAAGGCGGCGGCAACAGTGTCGCAGCGATTTGCTGTGGCAGCTCCGAGGCGATGTCCTGCCATTGCTGCACCAGCTTCGCTCCGGCGCCTTTGATTAAATAGTTGGTGCCGAACGAATTTCGCGAAGTGATGTTTCCCGGCACGGCAAACACTTCCCGATTCTGCTCCATCGCCAGTCGCGCAGTTATCAAAGAACCCGAATTCTCGGCGGCTTCCACAACTACCACCCCGAGACTCAGTCCGCTAATGATGCGGTTCCGGTACGGAAAGTTTTCCGAGACCGGCGGCGTCCCTAACGGGAACTGGCTGATCAACGCGCCGCCGCGATCCAGTATCTCCTCGGCTAACTTCTTGTGATCGCGAGGGTAAACCTCGTCGATTCCCGTTCCGAGAACCGCGATCGTCCGTCCACCGGCGTCCAGTGCGCCACGATGCGCGGCGGCATCAATTCCACGCGCAAACCCCGAAACTACGGTCACGCCGCGCTGAGCCAGGTCGCGGGCGAGCATAATCGCCGAGTTCTGACCGTAAGTCGAACACCTTCTCGACCCTACCACACCTATGCATGGTTGATCCAAACAGTCTGACCACGCGCCTTTAACATACAAGACAATTGGCGGGTCGTAGATCTCACGTAAGGATGGGGGATAAACCCCGTCGTCCAGCAAGAGGATGTCGCCACCGAGTCGTTTGACCGCCTGAATCTCGGCGTCGGCACGAGACTGCAGCGCGCGGGCGATGATTGTGTCAACAGTCTCCGGCGGCAGTCGTAAATGCTCCAGCTCAGCCCGAGTTGCTTTATAAACAGCTTCTGCTGAACCAAAGCGCTCCAGGAGTTTGGCAGCGGCGCGAGGTCCGATGCCCGGTGTCATATTTAGCTCGATCCAATCTCTGATCATGTGAGGAATTCCTTGTAAAAGAACAATTTACGCCTTCCGATCCTGGCGGAGGCGTGTAGGAATCGAACCTACCTGAGCCCGCTCTCACGGTCTCACTAACGGTTTTGAAGACCGCGCC
>DATENQ010000349.1:0-19364 GCA_035275005.1 Pyrinomonadaceae bacterium
GTCTCACAAATAATGCATGCCACGGGCGGCCACGGAGTGCCGCCCCTACAATTCCTACTCATAGTGAAGCGCTACCAACGGATCGACTCTCGTGGCTCGGCGCGCGGGGATGAAGCACGCCAGCAGCGCAATCCCGACCAAAATCCCCGACACAACGCCGATCGTCAGCCCATCTGTCGGCGTTACACCGAACAACAACGTCGTCATCAAACGCGTCAACGCGTATGCTCCCGCCAACCCGAGCGCGACACCGATGCTCACGAGCATCAACCCATCGCGAATGATCAGCTTGAGCACATCGATCGCGCGCGCACCCAACGCGAGGCGAATTCCGATCTCCTGCGTTCGCTGCGTAACCGCATTCGACATCACGCCGTAAATACCGACCGCCGCGAGCACCAAAGCTAGCCCCGCAAACACAGACAACAGCGACATGTTGAACCGTCTTGCAGCAAACGAGCTCGCCGCGACTTCGCTCATCGTCTCGACTCTCGTCACCGGCAGCTGCGAATCGACTTTCCAGATCTCCTGTTTGAGATCCTGGGCAATGCCCGCCGCACTGCCTTGCGTGCGCGCGGCGATAGACATCCATCGCTTCCACGGATTGATCTGCGTGTAAGGAGTGTAGAGCGCCGGCTCCTCAGGCAAATCCAAACCGAAATGCTTCACGTCTCCGACTACGCCAACGATCGTGATCCACTGCACCTGAGGATCACGCGCCCAACGGATACGTTTGCCGAGTGGATCTTCATTTTGAAAATACTGGCGCACGAGGGTTTTGTTCGCGATGCCGACACGCGGCGCTTTCTCGTCGAAGTCCTGTGGTCCAAAGTCTCGTCCCTGCTGCAAAGGGATCTGCATGACCTTGAAGTAATCGCCCAGCACGCTGCGGGTTTCCAGGCTCGGTTCGTCACCCGGCGCGATTGGCGGCCGATTTTCGATTAGAAAATCGTGATTAAGCGAGTCACCGCTGAGAGGCAGTTCGCTAATCATCGCGGCCTGCACACCCGGCCGTGAGTTCATACCGGCCAGCACCTGTTTGCGAAAACGCGTTTGCGTTGCAACGTCTTCGTAACGAGACTCAGGCAACTCGACGCGCATCGTGACCAGGTTTTCCGGATTGAAACCGGGCTCAACTGAACGCAGCTTCCAGAACGTCTTAACAAGCAAGCCGGCGCCGACTAACAACACGAGCGCGACTGCAAGCTCGACTACGACAAACGCGCTGCGCAATCGTTGTCTTGCACTTCCGGCGGTACTGCTGCGGCCGCCTTCCTTGAGCGCGTCGCCGGCCTGACCACGCGAAGCAGTCCAGGCGGGCACAAGTCCGAAAATCAGTCCGGTCAAAACTGAAATGCCGAGCGTGAAGCCAAGCACGCGACCATCAACTCCGATCTCAGCCACACGCGGCAGGTTCTCAGGCTTGAACGAGACCAGAAGACTCGTGGCCCAGAAGGCGAGCACCACCGCCGCAGCGCCACCCGCGAGTGATAACAACAAACTCTCCGTCAGCAACTGCCGCATCAGGCGCCAGCGACCGGCGCCGAGCGCACCGCGAATCACGAATTCCCTTTGTCGCTCGGCCGCGCGTGCCAGCAAGAGGTTCGCGAAGTTTGCACAAGCGATCAGCAGCACGAAACTCACTGCCGCAAACAGGATCAACAGTGAGCGCCGCGTCTCGCCGACGATCCGTTCGTGCAAGGCAAACAGTACTGTGCTGCGGTTTTTGTTTTCGGCCGGATATTGCGCGGCGAGGTTCTGGTCCACCACCAGCATTTCCGCGCGCGCCTGCTCGATCGTCACGCCGGGTGCGAGCCTTCCGTACGTACGCAGGAAATGAACGCCGCGAAAATTTGCGGCGACAGGATTCGAAACGTGTACCGGCGTCCATGCTTCCGTGGTTTCACGAGGCGTCGCAAAGCCCGCGGGCATCACACCGATGATGGTGTACATGTTGCCGCTGAGCGGAATCGCTTTGCCGAGGATCTGTTCGTCGCGATTGAAATGTTTCACCCAGAGGTCGTGACCCAGCACGACGACGAACGGCGCTCCGTTTCTGTCGTCATCGTGGGTGATGACACGGCCGCGCGCGGGTTTGACGCCGAGAGTTTCAAAGAACCCGCCGGTGACTTGTCCGATCTGGAATTGAATTGGTTCGCTCTGGCCGGTGTAGGCCAACGGCTGCATGACCATGCCGCCAAGCCGGCTGAACGTCTTACTCTGGGCCTCGACATCAGCGAGGTCAAGCACCGACTGGTTCGATCGAAAACTGATCAGTCGCGCCGGATCGTCGTAAGGCAATGGCCGCAGCAAGACCGCGTTGATGACGCTGAAGATGGCGGTGTTGACGCCAATGCCGAGCGCGATCGTGATAACAGCGATAGCCGTGAAAGCAGGTCGCTTCAACAAGCTGCGCAAACCGTAGCGAATATCTTTGAGTATGGAGTCCATAACGAGCAATCCATCCACAGATTTCACAGATATTTTTCCGCGTAATCTGTGGATGGCCTTTCATTCATACCTAAGCGCTTCTAGTGGATCGACCTTCGTCGCGCGGCGCGCCGGGATGTAACACGCAATCAGCGCCACCAGCAGCAGCACCAGCGTGATCGCCACAAACGTCAGCGGATCGTTCTCACCAACTCCAAACAGCAGACTTCTCAACAAACGCGCTAACGCAAACGCCGCCGCCAGCCCCAGCACCACTCCAATTCCAATTACCGCCATTCCCTGCCCGAGGATCATCTTTAGTACATCGCCAACCTGCGCCCCGAGCGCGATGCGAATCCCCAGCTCGTGCGTCCGTTGCGTAACTCCGTAAGCCGTAACACCGTAAATCCCTGCCGCCGACAACAACATCGCCACCGTGCTGAACAGCCCTAACAAAAAGAGATTGAATCGCGGTTGAGTGATCGACTCGCTGACGGCGTGGTCCATCGTCTTAACGCTCGACACGGGAACGGATTTATCCACCTCGTTGACGATCTGTCGCAGCGCACCACTCAAACTCCCAGGTTCGACACTCGATCGCACCACGAGCGACATGTTTGGCCAGAGCTCCTGTGAAACCGAAAAGTACAGTTCCGGATTTGGGTCTTCGCGAAGCTCAAGACTGCGAACGTTTGCGACAACACCGACAATCTCCCACCAGACCGGCTGCTGATTACTGTCAACGTTTCCAAAAGTAATCCGCTTTCCAACCGGGTCTTCGCCAGGGAAGATGTCCTGCGCCAATTTCTGGTTGACAATCATCACGCGTGGAGCGTTTTCACTATCGCGATCCGTGTAAGCGCGCCCCTGCAAAACGGGGATACTCATCGCGCTAAAGTAATTCGGACTGACTACGCGATAGTTCACACTCGGCCATTTGTCGGGAGTGGTAACGGGACGTCCTTCGACACGAAATCCTGACGTTGGTCCTTTGTCCAACGGCAGCGTGTTGATGATGCCCGCGTCCTGCACACCCGGAACATTGCTGAGCTTTTCGAGCACCTGGTTATAAAACCTCATGCCGTCGGCATTCGTGCGGTAGTTTGGTCCCGCAGGTGTCAGCTTCGCGGTCAACACCTGTTGCGACTGGAATCCCGTGTTGACTGCCTGGAGGTGCATGAAACTTCTGAACAGCAGACCCGCGCCAACCAGCAACACAACCGACAATGCCACCTCAGCCACGATGAGTGCCTGTCGAAAGCGATTTTGACGACGACTTCCCGATACTCCTCGTCCCGTTTCTTTGATCGTGTCCTGAACATCGGCACGTGAGATCTGAAGCGCCGGGGCAAGGCCGAAAAGTATTCCCGTAAGAACCGAGGCCGCAAACGTGAAAACGAGAATCCTCAAATCAATGTGGATCTCATTCAAACGCGGAAAATCCGTGGGCAGGAGTTTTGTGATCGCAGCCAGTCCCCAAAATGCGATCAGTAGACCAACAGCGCCGCCCGTCAACGCGAGCATCGTGCTTTCGGTAAACAACTGGCGCATCACTCGCCAGCGCGACGCGCCGAGCGCAGTGCGAATGGCGATCTCTTTGTGTCGTGAAGCACCGCTGGCCAACAGCAAATTCGCGACGTTCGCGCAGCCGATCAGCAACACAAACGTCACGGCGCCGAGCAGCAACCAAAGTAATTTGTTTGTATCGCCGACAACGTGTTCGTGAAGTGAAACCACTCGATTGAAACGAATGTTGTTTGTGTCCGGATACTGCTGTCGCAACCGCGCCGTGATCGTCTCCATTTCACTCGCGGCCTGTTGCTGCGACACGCCTGGTTTCAACAAAGCGACGGCAGCGAGATAGCCCATGCGCCGCGTTTGCGTCACGTCCTGACCGGGGAACAACTCCGGCACGAGTCTCAATGGGGGCAGCCACAGTTCGGTTTTGTCCGGATACTGAAAACCGCGGGGAGCAATGCCGACGACGGTATAGTTCGTGCCGTCGAGCGTGATCGGTTTTCCAACCAGCGACGGATCTCCGCCAAAACGTCGCTGCCAGAGCGCGTGGCTGACAACGACTACGGGCGCGTGTCCCGCCTGTTCGTCGCCGGGAAGGAACAAGCGACCATATTCCGGCGTGATTCCAAAGATGTCGAAGAAGTTTGTATTCGTTTGCGCGAGATCGATTCGCTCCGCTTGATCTGACAACGCGAGGTTGGTGGTAGTGGTTTTGATCGCGGCGAGATGTTCGAAGACGGTGTTCTGCGCGCGCCAGTCGAGGAAGTTCGCCGAAGTTATCTGGCCTCGTTTGCCTTCCTTACCGAATTCCTGAATCGCGACGATGCGCTCCGCCGTGCGATACGGCAACCGGCGCAATAACACGCTATCAACGACGCTGAAGATCGCGGTGCTCGCACCAATACCCAACGCCAGTGTGATCACCACGATGGCCGTGAAACCCGGATGCTTCCACAACCCTCGCGCGCCATAACGGATGTCTTTGATGATCGAATCCATTTCTCTAAATCCATCCACAGATTCACAGATTATTTTTTCTGTGTAATCTGTGGATGGCCTTTCATTCGTAACGTAGCGCTTCCAGTGGATCGACTTTCGTCGCGCGCCGCGCGGGGACGACGCACGCGATGAACGCCACCGCAATCAACAATGCCGCCACCGCGGCAAACGTGATCGGATCCTTCTGCGTCACTCCGAACAGCAACGACGACATCACCCACGTCAGCGCAAACGCGAGACCCAAACCGAGGACGACGCCCACCAGTGTCAGCAGCATTCCCTGCCTCACCACCAGCTTCAACACATCAAGCTGTCGCGCGCCCAAAGCCATGCGCACGCCGATCTCATGCGTTCGCTGTGTCACCGAGTACGACATGACGCCGTAAATTCCCGTGGCCGCGAGAATCATCGCCAGTGCGGCAAACAACGTAAGCAACGTCGTGCGGTAACGTGGCGCCGCGACTGATGAAGCAACCAACTCGTCCATCGTCCTGACGGCTGAGATCGGCTGGTCCGGATCGACTGCCTTTACTTCTTTGCGCACCCCGCCAACGATGCTCAAAGGATCGGTCTGAGTGCGAATCACAAGATTCATCCGGCCGGTCTCACGAGTCGGGAAATACATCGTTGCGGATGGATTCCCACTAAGCGAGCGACCGCGAATGTCGCCCACGATGCCGACGATCTCGAAAGGCTCGCCATGCGGGCCCGTTATGAGTCGTTTGCCAAGTGCCTCTTCATTCGGGAAAGCAGCATTCACCAGCCCCTGACTAACGATCATGACCTTGTCAGATCGTTGGACTTCCTGTTCGGTAAAACTCCGACCGCGCAACAACGGAATTCGCAGTGCGTTGAAGTAGTTTTGGTTCACGCGACGCCAGTCAGCGCCAAACTCCTGGCCAGGAGAAACAGGTGGACGGCCTTCGACTGTGAAAGGGAGATCGTTCAGTTGACCGCTGAACGGAAGCTCGGTCACGAAACCGACAGTTTCGACACCGGGCAAACTACCAATGCGCTGCTCAAGGTCCCTGAAAAAACTCTCGCTCTTTTCCGGCGTGTCGTATTTGGTTCTGGAGAGGTCGATGCGCAGCGTCAACACACTCTTCGGATCAAACCCCGGATCGACGTTCTGGAGCGCAATCAGGCTCCGCACCAGCAGACCTGCGCCGATTAACAACACCACTGCCACGGCGCTCTCAACCACCACGAGCACGCTGCGCGTTCGATTCCGGAATGTTCCTTCACCGCCGCGGGTGCCTTCTTTCAACGAATCGATGAGGTTCACTTTCATGGTGCGAAGGGCGGGCGCGAGGCCAAACAACAAGCCGGTAGAAAGTGAAACAAGCAAGGCGAAGCCCAACACCGTCGCGTCGATTCTTACGTCCGCAGTCAGTGGAAGACTTCCCTCACTCAAGCTAACGAGCAGCTGAACTCCCCAAAACGCCAGCAGCACACCCAACGCGCCGCCCAGTATCGACAGCAGAAGGCTCTCGGTAATCATCTGGCGAACGATGCGCGACCGGCTCGCCCCCAGTGCCGTTCGCATTGCAATCTCTTTCTGCCTCGTGGCCGCACGCACCAGGAGCAGATTGGCTACGTTCGCGCAAGCGATCAGCAGCACGAAACCAACCGCGCCGAAAAGAATGAGGATAGTTGCTCGACTGCCTCCGACGAGTTGTTCGCGCAAAGAGACGAGACGCAGGTTCCAACCGGTGTTGCTCTCGGGATACTGTTCCTCCAGCGCGCCCGCGACGATATCGGTGTCGGCTTGCGCCTGGACCAGGGAGACACCTTCTTTCAACCTGCCAATGGGCCGCAGAAAGTGCGCCCTGCGTATTTTCATGTCCGGGTCGTCGAAGGTGATTGGTACCCACAATTCAGCCGCCTGCGGCAGGTTCACTCCCTCGCCCATCACGCCGATCACCTGGCGCGGTTTACCGTCCAGAAGAATCGTCTGGTTGAGGATTCCCCGGTCACCTGCAAAACGTCTCTTCCAGAGAGCGTAACTGAGCACCGCGACCTGGTTCTGTTCGGGCTTTTCGTTCTCGAGTGAGAATCCGCGACCGAGAGCAGGCGCGACGCCAAACGTTTGGAAATAGTTTCCTGTTACCTGCGAGGCCATAAGGCGCTCTGGTTCACCGCCACCGGTGAGATTCACGGGAAGAGGCTGGGTACCCGAAGCCGCGAACTGTTCGAACGACTTGTTGTGCGATCGGAAATCGAGAAAGTCAGGCGGCGAGACACTCGCGCGATTGCCTCCGTTACGAATGTTGCCCCAGGCCCAGACCAGTCGATCCGAATCAGGATACGGAAGCGGCCGGATCACGACAGCAAGGACCATGCTAAAGATTGCGGTATTAGCTCCGATGCCGAGCGCGAGCGCGATCAGTGCGATAGCGGTGAAGCCGGGACGCTTCAGCATGCTGCGAAACCCGTAGCGAATGTCTTTGAAGATTGATTCCATGATGAGTAATCAATCCACAGATTTCACAGATTTGCTTTTCTGTGTAATCTGTGGATTGCCTTTCATTCATAACGCAGTGCGTTCAAAGGGTTCACGCGGGCCGCGCGGCGCGCAGGCAAATAGCCGGCGAGCAGAGCAACCAGCGTCAGGACGATAGCTGCAGCAATCAGCGTCAACGGATCAGTCGCGCTCAGTCCAAACAATTGCGACGCGATCAAACGCGCGCCTACTAACGCGGCAGGCACACCAATCAACAATCCCGCCAACACGAGATGGAGCGTCTCGCGCAACACCATCCACGCGATGTTGCCGCCACGCGCGCCGAGCGCCATGCGGATGCCGATCTCATTTGTGCGACGCGAAACGCCGTGGGCCATCACGCCGTAGAGACCGATGCACGCGAGTATCAAAGCGAGTGCGCCGAAGAAGCTGACCAGTTGCGCGATGAGACGGTCCTGGTTCAGGTTGTCGCGCAGTTGTTCGTCCATCGTGGTCACGCCAAAGACGGGCAGCTTGTCGTCGATCTGGTTGATCATCTGCCGTACTTGCGGTATGAGCGGCGTGGGATCTGAAAGCGTACGGATGTGGATCGTGCTGGTGTAAGCACCCTGCTCCTGGATCTGAACAATCGGACGATAGACGGTCGGCGAGGGTTTTTCGCGTGCATCCTCCGACTTGATGTCGCCCACGACGCCGACGATTTCGAGTTGCGCGCCGCCGTCAGTCTCGTCGTCAAACGTGAACGAACGTCCAATCGGGTTCTGGCCCGCGAAATAGCGTTCGGCGAAGGCTGAATTAATGACCGCGATTCGCGGCGAAGATGCCGTATCGCGTACTTCGATCTCGCGTCCACGCAACAGCGGCATGCCAAGCGTTTCCGCATACTTCGGTCCCGCTAACATATCCTGAACAACCATGTCTTCATCGGGCTGCGGTGTGTATCCCGGGATGTTGACGCTGCTGCTCCTGCCGCTACCGCTCATCGGCGCGTATGTCGCCATCGACACATTACGCACTTGTGGCAGCGAACTTAAACGTTCGATCAGTTGTTGGTAGAGCGGCCCCAGTTCGGTAACTTTGTATCCAGCGAGACGCGGATCGATCCCGACCAGCAGCAGGTTGTTGCGCTCGAAGCCGATGTCTTCGCTCTGCAGCTTGACGAGGCTGCGCGCGAACAATCCCGCACCGGTGAGCAGGACCATCGAAAGACCTACCTGGAACACGACCATTAGCGATGAAGGACTAACGCGCAGAAAACCGCTCCTCATCCGGTTCTTCTCTTTCATCGCGGATGACAGGTTTGTTCGGCTCGCCTGCACGGCGGGAATCAGTCCAAACAAAAGACCCGCGACGATCGACACGCCCACGGTAAATGCCAGCACGCCTGCATCCGGCCGTGTGTCGAGCGGCGAAGTCTTCGCAACCAGACTGACGAGCACGGTCACACCCCACTGGGCCAACAACACGCCACACAGACCACCAACCGCAGCGAGCAGCATGCTTTCCGTGATCAGTTGACGGACGATCCGCCAGCGCGTTGCGCCGAGGGCCATGCGCAGAGAGATCTCGGCTTTGCGAGAAGCCGCACGCGATAACAGAAGACTGCCGACATTCGCGCACGCGATTAGCAAGACCATCAAGACGATTACCATCAACATCCGCAGCGGCTCCGAATAAATCATTCGCAGGCCGGAGATACCGCCTTCGCCTGAGACGAGCGTGACGTACGTGTTCTGAATACCTTTCTGTCGTTCTTCAGTGAGCTGGCTGCCGGCTTCTTCGGTCAGGTGTTGACGCAGCGCCAGATTCACGCTTGCCTGCGCCTGGTCCAGGCTCACACCCGGCTTTAGCCGGCCTATAGGCGTGAGCCAGTAGACTTGCTTGTTGGTGAGAAACGACTCGCGCAACTCGATCTGCGGATGGAAAGAGAGTGGCAACCACATGTCAGGCGGGCGACGCACTCGTACGCCAAAAAATTCCGGCGGCGTAATGCCGACCACGGTGAAGCTCGTGCCGTTGATGATGATGCTCTTGCCGACGATGCCTGGATCGCTGCCTAGTTGCTGTTCCCAGTATCGATGGCAAAGCACCGCGGCAGGAGCGGCGCCGGGCTTGTCGTCTTCCGGTGTCAGCACGCGTCCTCGCATCGCGCGCACGCCGAGCAGTGAAAAGTAGTTACCGCTTACGAGGTGACCCGACGCACGTGCGGCCGCGCTGCCCGGCGTATCCGTTCGACGCACACTGAGACGGCTCTCACCGCTGCGAAACGCGGCGATGTCCTGGAACGACTGATTGTGATCGCGAAAATATTCGTAAGAGGCATATGAAAAGCGCTCCCACTCGCCGCTTTGCGGGCTATCCTCAAGCGACGTTCCCTCGCTGGCCGTGTCGTTGAAAAGCACCAACTCCTCGGGCTTCTCCACCGGAAGCGACTTCAGCATCACGGCGTTGATCAGCGTGTAGATGGCCGTGTTGGCGCCGATGCCGAGCGCGAGCGTTAGCACTGCGATCGCAGCAAACGCCTTGCGCTTCAACAACCCTCTGAACCCATAGCGAATATCTTTGAGAAGTGTTTCCATGATCTTTGTAAGTCCTATAGGGGCTATTGGTCCTATTCGTACCTCAGCGCCACCAGCGGATCGACTTTCGTTGCGCGTCGCGCCGGCAGGTAGCACGCCACAAACGCCGCCAACAACAAAAACAACGAGACCGCACTGAACGTCAGCACGTCCGTCGGCTCAACACCCACGAGCATCTTCTCCAGGAAACGCGTGATGGCCCACGAGCCGGCCAATCCGATCAACATCCCGAGCAGCGCCAGCTTCATTCCGTGTTTCACCACCAGCTTCAACACGTCAGCGGTGCGCGCGCCGAGCGCCATGCGAATCCCGATCTCCTGCGTGCGCTGCGTAACCGCGAATGCCATCACGCCGTAAATCCCGACTGAAGCAAGCAACAGCGCCACGACCGCGAAGATCCCCAACATAACGGACGAAAATGAGTAGAGCGCCACAGACGACGATCGCACTTCCTGCATCGTCTTCACGTCGAACACCGGTTGATCTTTGTCGATGGCCCACACCTGTTGTCTGAGCGCCGGCGCCAGCGACGACGGTTCGACACTGGTCCTCGCTACCAGCACCATCCCGGTCCACGTATCCTGTGCAAGCGGCAGGTAGTACTCCGGCTCGATGGGAATGTTCAGTTCGTGCTTCACGTCTCGAATCACGCCGACGATTTCCATCCACGGCGCTCGGTCAAGTGGTCCATAGAAACGAATGCGCTTGCCGATGGCGTCTTCACCAGGCCAGTGTTTGCGTGCCAGTGTTTCGTTGACGACAACTACCGGCGTCGTGCCCGCTTTGTCCTGGTCGGTGAAGCTGCGACCGTGAACGAGCGAAATCCCCATAGTGCGGAAGTAATCAGGCGTGGCGACGCGATAACGACCCCCATATTCCTGTCCCGGCGCGGGCTCGGGTACACCTTCAACCAGATACGATTCTGAAGCGTTGGAGCCTCCGAGTGGGAGATGGCTGACTAACGCTGCCGACTCGACACCGGGATTCGCTTTCACACGTTGGACCAGATCCTGAAAGAACGCTGCTCGCTGCGATTCTTCCTTGTACTTCGCGATCGGCAATACAAGATTCATCGTGATCACGTTGTCAGGATTGAAACCGGGATCCGTTTTTAGAAGTGAGAGAAAACTGCGCCCCAGCAATCCAGCGCCGACGAGCAACATGAGCGAGAGTGCCACTTCCAAAACAACCAGCGAGCTGCGCAATCGATGCGAGCTGCCGCTTGTTTGCCTGCTGCCTTCTTTTAAGGAGTCGTTAAGATTCGGCTTTGAGACCTGCAGCGCGGGGGCGAGGCCAAACACGATGCCGCTAAAGACCGAAAGTCCGAGTGTGAACATCAACACGGGAAAGTTGATCCCGAGCTGGTACCAGCCGGGCGCAAACCTTGCCGCATCGGCCGGATTCGCCGCGCGCAAAGCATCGATGCCCCAGAAACCGATCAGCATTCCGAGCGCGCCGCCGATCAACGCGACGATGACACTCTCAGTGAGCAACTGGCGCACGATGCGCCAACGGCTTGCACCGAGCGCAGTTCGCAATGCGATCTCTCGTTGCCGTCCAGTCGCGCGCGCCAGCATCAGGTTGGCAACGTTCGCGCAAGCGATGAGAAGTACGAAACCGACGGCGGCCATCATGACCCAGAGCGCGGTGTCGTAGAGCCGCACGGTGTCGGCGACGATCGGGAAAACGGTCGATCCCCAGCCCTTGTTGGTCTCGGGGAACTGCTGCTCGAGGCGCGCCATGATGTTGTCGATCTCTGCCTGCGAGCCCGCGATCGACGCGCCGGGTTTTAGTCTGCCGACGACGTAGAAACCATGACTGCCGCGGCTTTTCATTAACTCCGGCGACATCGGCAAAGGCGCGTAGACCTCTCCGCCTTTCGGAAAGTTGAAATGCTCCGGCATGACGCCGACGATTGTGCGCACGACGCTGTTGATGGTGATCGTTTTGTTGAGGATGTTGGGATCGCCGCCGAAACGTCTTTGCCAGAGACTATGCGTAATGATCGCGACCGCATCCTTGCCTGGTTGGTTTTCTTCGGGGAAGAAGTTACGGCCCATGATCGGCTTCATGCCGAGCGCGTCGAGATAATTTGCGGTTACCAGAAAGCCCTGGATGCGTTCGGGCGGATCGATACCGGTGAGGTTCGCGTTCCACCAGCGATAGAGAGCGAGTTGTTCGAACGATTGCGTCTGTGATTTCCAGTCGAGATAGTTCGCGACTGTGACCTCGTTGTGCATGACGCCGCGGCTCGGGAACTTGTCCCAGATCGCGACGACGCGATCGAGCTCAGGGAATGGGAGTGGTTTCAGCAGGAGTGCATGGATGGCGCTGAAGATAGCGGTGTTCGCGCCGATGCCGACCGCGAGCGTGACGACGGCGATGAGAGTGAAGCCGGGCCGCCTCAAGAGATTTCTTAGTGCGTACCGGATGTCGCCCAAAAGACTCTCCATGATTGCCCTCCTTTTTAGCCACAAAAAGGCACAAAAAGCACAAAAAGAATTAAGGACCGGTTCTAAGAATTTTGGCTCATCAGAATAAACCTTTGTGCCTTTTTGTGGCCCTATTCAGCTATGACGACCATCAACGTGGCGTCGTCCTCAAAATCATCGGCGCAAAAATGCCTGACCTCGTTCAAGATCCTTGTCCGCAATTCAGCAGCGTTGCTGCCGCGATAAGAGCGCAGGCACTCCTGCAAGCGCTGCTCGCCAAACTCCTCGCCTGCGGCATCACGCGCTTCAGTCACGCCGTCAGTAAAAAGCAACAGCTTGTCGCCTTCGCGCAGCTGGATCTCTTGCTGGTTGTAACGCGATTCGCAAAAGGCGCCGATAACCGGACCACCTTCATCCAGCCGGACGCACTCACTGCTCGCGCGCATCAACATTGGCGGATTGTGACCGGCGTTGGTGAACGTCAGTTTTTTATTCGAGACGTCAAGGTCGCCGTAAAAACAGGTGACGAATTTTCGCAACGGTGTGTTGCCACACATGATACGGTTGAGCTTCGCGCACAGCTCGCTCGGCGCAATGTTTTCAGAAGCGAGAGACGTCAACGCTGCTTGCATGTTTGACATGAGCAACGCTGCCGGAAAGCCTTTGCCCGCGACGTCCGCGACACACAGGGCCGCGTGCGATTCGTTTAATTTGAAGGCGGCGAGATAGTCACCGCTCACGTCATGTGCCGGTTGCCACGCGCTGGCGAGATTGAAGCCGGGAAGATGCGGCATGCGACGCGGCATCAATCCGCGCTGAATCTCACGGGCTTCGTTCAGTTCGACTTTCAACTGGTGCTCGCGATTGTGCACGCGCCGGCGCACCCGACCTTGTTCGATTTGTGTCCGCAGTTTTTTGAGTAGATAAGAATTCTCCCACGGCTTCTGCACAAAATCGCGCACGCCCAGACGCATCGATTCGACGGCGAGATCGACGGTGGCCCAGGCGGTCATCACGACAATCGGCAGATCGTCGTCGAGCGCCTGAATCCGAGAAATGAGATCGAGACCTTCTTTGCCTGACGTGGTATCGCGTGCGTAGTTGAGATCCATCAGCACGAGATCAAACCTCTCCTGCTCGATGGCCTTGAGCACTGCGGCGGGGGAGTCGGCGGCTTCGGTTTGAAATCCGGCGCCTTTTAATAGCAGCCGTAGTGCAGCCAGGACGTCCGGTTGATCGTCCGCGATGAGCGTTCGTGGAGTCTGTACTGCTACTGTATTCACGACTAACCTGCTTTCTTGACCGGTCAGCAGACACACTGGTGACGTCAACGTAGAACCTTCTTTTGGTCAACGTTCAGTTAACTACCTGCGAGCAACTACAGGGATTAAAGTTTGAGCCGTTCAGGAGCCAGGAACCCGTGCGGCTAGTAAGCCGCTCCTGTCTTCTGCTCCTGCTGCGGATTTACGATCCAGCCATCTTCCAGCTGGATGATCCGGTTGCCATAGGACGCATTCGTTTCCGAGTGCGTTACCTGGACGATTGTTGTGCCTTCGTCGTTGAGACGCTTGAACATGTCCATGATCTCTTTGCCCTGGGCCGAATGAAGATTTCCAGTCGGCTCGTCGGCGAGGATGATCCGTGGACTCGCAACCACCGCGCGAGCAATGCCTACCAGTTGTTGCTGGCCACCTGAAAGCTGAGTCGGGAACAGATCTTTCTTGCCTACCATCTGAAAGCGATCGAGTGTGTCGCAAACGATCGACTGGCGATCCTTTTTGCTTACGTCGCGATAAGAGAGCGGCAACTCGAGGTTTTCGAAAACGGTTTGATCGTCAAGCAGGTGGTAGCTTTGAAAAACAAACCCGATATTCCGATTACGCAACGCGGCGCGCTTCTTCCCGTCCAGTTTGTGGACCGGTGTGTCTTCGAAGTAATACTCACCGCTCCACGACTGGTCGTGCATGCCCAGTATGTGTAACAACGTCGACTTCCCTGCTCCCGACGGCCCCATGATCGATACAAACTCACCCGGCTTGATGTCGAGATCTATCCGGCGCAGTACGTACGTCCTCGTTGGGCCGTGGGGAAAGGATTTTTCGACGCCCCGCAAACTGATCATGAAATAGCTCCGAAGCCGCTTTCAGCCAACTCTCGTTTCGCTTCCTGAATCTCGCGTCGATCCGCTCCAGCTTCTTCTTCCACGATCAAGCCGTCGAAGAGATGGATGATACGATCGGCGTGTTGTGCGTAACGCGGGTCGTGCGTAACCATGCAGATGGTGGCGCCGGCGCGGTGCAATTCGCGCATCAGTTCCATCACCGCCTCACCATTGGTGGAGTCGAGATTTCCGGTCGGCTCGTCCGCGAGCAGGATGCTCGGCTGACCGCCAACTGCACGCGCAACCGCGACGCGCTGCTGTTGACCGCCGGAAAGCTGGCTGGGCAAGTGTTTCGCGCGATGCGCCATGCCGACGCGCTCGAGCGCTTCCGTGGCGCGCTTCTTACGTTCGGAGGAGCTCATGCCGCGATACGTCAACGGCAGCTCAACGTTTTCGTAGACCGTCAGGTCGCCGATCAGGTTGAAGCTCTGGAAGATGAAGCCGACTTCGCGGTTTCTGATCCTCGCTCGCTCCGAAAGTGAAAGGTTTTCCACTGGATGACTATTGAGGATGTACTTACCATCAGTCGGCGTATCCAGCAGGCCAAGAATCGAAAGCAGAGTTGATTTGCCGCATCCCGAAGGTCCGGCGATGGAAACGTATTCACCCTGTTTAATGTCGAGGTGAATACCGGAGAGTGCGTGCGTTTCAACCTCGTCCGTGTAAAAGACTTTCTTCACATCAGAGAGGTGAATCAGGGGCTCGGAAGAACTCATCATGCGCTCCTTAAGGATTTTGTGTACACAAGCTTACTTACTGAACACCGCAAAGCTGCGTGCTGTGGCATGAACAAGCGGCCGCTATGTTCATTTGCTCCTGTGCGGCTTTGCGTGAAACCGCTTTAACGTATCCGTATCCGGTTATAGCTATCCAATGCCGAGGTATCGGAAATTATCACCTGCTCGCCTTCGCGCAGGCCTTCGAGTATCTCGATAGTGCTGACCGAGTTGCGCCCGAGTTTCACCGTCCTGCGCTCGGCTTCGCTGCCGTCAGGAGTCAGCACAAACATCCCGATGGTTTGTTGTGCCTGACCAAACGCCGGTCTGCCTACCTTCAAAACGTCGTGCAGGCGCTCGAGTTCGATCGTTCCGTCAACACTCAGATCGGGACGTGCGCTCGCCGGCAACGGACCGTTCAACGATACATCGATCTCGAAAGTTCCTTCACGAGCAGCCGGATCGATGCGTGAAACCTGACCCTGAATCAGACCGTTGCGCGTGTCGACGATCGCCGGCTGTCCAACACGCATGTCTTTGATTTGAGTTTCAGGAACACGCAAGACGGCTTTCAACGACGTCGGATCGGCAACACGGGCGATGTTGGTTCCAGGCGTTACTTGCTGGCCTTCGGTTACCAGAACTTGTTGGAGAACGCCGTTGGTCCCCGCTCGCACTTTCAACGCGTTAACCTCCTGCTGGCGCAGTGCGGCAAGCGCACGCAACTGATCCAGACGCGAAGCTGCCGCATTCAACTGTGCTTTCGTCGACTTCGCGTTGACCGCCAGCCGCTCCTGTTCTACTTTGAGCCTGTTGGCGAGGTCCTGAACATTCACACGCGAGATCTTCAACTGGAGCTCAGCTACCAGTCGCTCTTTCGCCAGCGTCTCGTCAGCATCGAGCTGTAGTTTTGCCTGGCTGTACTGTGCGTTGATCGTGGCGATCGCGGCCTTTTGCGTCATCGTGTCGCTCTCGAGGCGGACTTTCAGGTTCTCGAGATCGGCCTCGGCGGCTTTGACCTGAAACGAAGTGTCCGTAGCCTGTTGTTCGAGCTGGGGATTCGAGAGTTCGGCGATGACGGATGATGAATCAACTTCGACGCCCGCTTTCAGAAGAATCCGCTCGATACGGCCGTCAGCAGGAGCAGGCACCCAGCGCGTTACATCCGGGACGAGGGTACCGTTGCCGCGCACGTCGCGCACCATCTCACCGCGTTTGACGGTTTCGATCACTGCTGTCGAGCGATCGAGTGTCGGCGCCGCCGGTTTCAACTTGGTTAGACCATAAGTGATTCCGCCGATGGCAGCCAGACCGACGACGATCATGACGGCATTGCGAATTTTCTTCTTGAGCTTTGATTTAGGGGGTCGCTTGATATCCATAGTCTTTACTACTTCAGAAATTTTTGGAGAGCTGTAATAGCCTGTTGAGAGAGCGGCGATGCGCGCGCGAAGTGATTGGAACAATAGCTAAAACTTCACGCACAACTATACAGTTCTCCGACTCGGCACAATTCAAGGCCCGTGCCATCACGGGTTGGATCTATTATTTGCGGTGAAGATTATCGAAAATAAGGGATTTTTGCCAGTTTCCGCGGGCGTCTGGATGGAAACTCGGACGATGACTCGGAAAAGCGGGGCCGAGCGGTTTCGCTAGCGGGACTCAGCAGTCCCACTTTCGAAATCGGGCTTACGAGCTTTTGTCCCGTTAGTACAAGAATGCGTACAGTCGTTTCACGCAAAGGCGCAAAGGCCGCAAAGGAAGCCGCAAAGATGAATTCAGGTCTCCTTTGCGGAATTTCCTTTGCTGCTTTGCGACTTTGCGTGACAGGCTTCGCTATGCTGTTGAATAACGAGTCGACTCGCTTAGTGTTTTGAGATGGCGCTTTGACAATGGGTCTTGGTGTCTATGAACCAGTCGTAGCTTTGGAGTTCGTCGGCGTGTGGAGGCTGAGACGCGTGCGCATGCGTTTTTGCCAGGTACTCTGCTTTCCTTCGCCCTCTTGAATTTGCGCCCACACGCTCGACAGCGATTCGCCTCCAAGCTGGCGCATCTTGACGTAAAGCAGCGCGGGTACGATCGAGATCAGCGGGATCACGAAGATGTTTGCAAGATCGAGGATCTGTTGAAAAACCTGCGCCGAAACCGAGTTCTTCTCCACCTTTGAGCGTCCCGCCATCATGCCCACAAAAGCGCTGACAATGGCGGGGATTAAGAACTGGAGTATCGCAACCACTATGACGGTTTTCCAGGAACGCGACGCAAGTTGGCGCGCCCGCAGCATCGCGGCTTTGCCTTGCAGTCCCTCGATGAGCACTACCGGAGCATAGAGCGAGTAACGCATCCACATGATCATGCCTGGAACGATCAGCAAGATCAGTCCAAGAAGGATCAAAAGCGTGACCCTGATCATCGTCTTGAGAAATGGAAGCCACCGTTTGCGTAAAAGGACGAACGCTTCGCGTAGTTTGACCGGACGCAAAGGCGCTGCTGTCAACTGTGTAATGATGATCGCAGTGACTCCGGAGATCACGGCGGCGGAAACCGTGGTCGCCACGAACTTCAGCAAGCTGAGAACTCCGATCATCGAATACACCGCTATCTTGTGGATCATCCCTACGGGCGGCGAATGTTTGTACCAGAGGAATGCACTTATCAACAGAATGCTCGTGACGATCATCGGTACGTGCGCGATCAGGCTGAGCTTGAGAAACTTCGGAAAGTACTCGCTATAAAGAGCAAACGCGCGTCGATAAAGAGCACCGATGCCTTCACTATGCCCACGCAGTACACTCCCAAACGCAAAAGCAGTTTGCGGACGCTCGGCCGCATTCTTCGACAACGCCGACATCACAACACTCGCGACGCGTTTCGGGATCTTGTTAGCACTTTCGCGCAGATCCTTCGGCTTCTGCTCGCGATGCGCGCGCATGACAGTGGAAGTGTTGCCGGCAAATGGAGGCTCGCCGGCCAGCATCTGGTAAGTAATCACGCCCAGGCTGTAAATGTCCGAGCGCGTGTCGACGTAGCCGCCGCCACATTGTTCGGGCGACATGTACAGCGGCGTGCCCATGATCGCGCCGACGCGAGTCAGGGCCGGTCCCTCTTCGACAGTTGTGCGGTGCGCAGTGTGTAGACCAGACGAGTGCGTGCCGGGCTCGAAGAGCAACGTGCCATCGTCGTCCACGGCGGTAACCGGATCCTGTATAAACGTGCCGACACCTTCACCGGATCGGAGCAACGTGTCTGATTCGAGATGCGCCCCCGTGAGCGATGCCGCCGCGGCTGCGACGTCGTCGATGATCGTTGCCGCGGGATCGTCCTCTGGCGACGGGGCAGTGGCCTCACCGAGTTTGGCGATGCCGAAGTCAAGAACTTTGACGCGATAACCTCCGAGGCGATTCGGTTCGAGCCAGATGTTGTCGGGCTTCAGATCGCGGTGGATGATGCCCTGCTGGTGTGCTTCGTGAACCGCGGAGCAGACCTGGTCCAGAATGTCTGCAACCCATTCGAGCGGGAGGCGTTTCTCTTCAGCCAAAACGTCACCAAGCGTGCAGCCGTCGAGATACTCCATCACGAGATAAGCCACCTGGCCTGCCTTCACGCGCGCGAAACCGAAGTCCGTAACGTCAACCACGTTTGGGTGACGCAGACGTCCGGCGGCGCGCGCTTCGCGCTTGAAGCGCTCGACAAACTCATTGTTACGCATGAACTGCGGCGAGATCAGTTTTAGGGCGACGTAACGCTCGGTGCCGAGGTGAGTCGCCAGGTACACCGCGCCCATCCCACCTTTTCCGAGCAGGTGTTCGAGGCGGTACTTATCGTCAAGCACCTCGCCAACGTATTCTTCAACTCCGGGCATGAGCCACCAATGCTATCGCATTTATCCGCAACAAACGAAATTCAGGTTTCACCGAGCGGGGGCACCTGACTTGTTCTGCATCAAGGCGCCCTCAAAAAAGAACAAGTCGGGAAGAGGGGCTTGCCCCCGCTTTTCACCATCACGGGCGCCACGGAGTGCCGCCCCTACAATTGAGACGGACGTTATTGTAGGGGCGGCACTCC
>DATENQ010000350.1:0-7096 GCA_035275005.1 Pyrinomonadaceae bacterium
GGTTGTCGCAGTAACGCCACTTTGAATTGCTCCGCTGCCTCAGCGGGTTTTCCAGCTCGCAGCAAAATCTCTCCAAACAGTTCGTGCGTTGGTTTGACGAGATTTGGTGGTCCAGACGGAGGGCTCATCTGTTCTTCCAACGCCGTCGCCTTTTTCATCAGCTCGATTGCCTTGTCGTGCTCTTTTTTCATCGACGCACTCAGCGCGGATATCTCCAACGTTCTGATCGTTACCATCGCCGTTCTGGCGGGGACGTTGTCTGAACGAAGCGTCTCAAGTCCTGCGAGGCTTTGATCAACCGCGCCGCCATTCACAGCCGCGGCCAGACCGCGAACAAAAAGCGGCAGCATAAGGTTGGCTGAAGACGCACGCACAGTTGCTGCTGTCGGCGTTGCGCCATGACCACCATGGCTTCCTTGATTGGCGCTCGTTGCGCTTTGTTCCGAAGTAGCCGGCGCTGCTTTGCTCTCCGGAAAAAGATCCGCAGCGAGATTCCATCTTTCAGTTTCGATAACGAATGCTGCCGCCATGGCTGCGTAGTTGTTTTCGTAGTAGCCCGGTCGCAACTTGTTGTCATAAGTCGTTTCCGACATCACTTTCTTCATCAAGCTGAGCAGTTGTTCAGCCTGGTTGTAACGGCCCTGTTGCAGATAAACGTAGAGCAGCCAGTGCAGACTGTGATAGTCGCGCACGTTGGGCGAGAGATTCTTACGCTTCATCCACGCATCGGACGACTCCCACGCTGAGAGGTTCGACGCGGCAGCCTCGGGCCACATTCCCAGTTGCAGAAAGATGTGCGCCGGCATGTGCCGCGCGTGATGTGCTTCAGGAGCGATGTCCGCATAGCGACGCGCCGCGGGCAGCGCAAGAATCGCGTGGTCGGGATCGTCAAACGCGTGAATGATGTAGTGGGCCGCGCCGGGATGATTCGGGTTCTTCTGATATACCTCGAGCGCGATCGCACCGGCCTGCGCCTGCAAGCGATAGTTCTTGTCTTCAGGTCTTACACGCCCGAGAAGTGACAACGAATAGAACGCAGCCGCGTCGAGATCGTCGGGATACGCGCGATAGATCTTCTCCATCGCCGCTGAGTAGGCTGCATCACGCGCGGGCTTGTCGCCTTCGCCGTAGAGCAGTTTGACGGCGTTGAGGTATGCGCGTTCTCGCTCCGTCAGTTTTGGTGATTCTTTGATCCGGGCCAGCACTTTGCGGGCGGCGTCGATGTCCTGTTCGGACCAGAGCGGGTGATTGTAAGTCATCGCCTCACCCCAGTAGCCCATCGCGAAGTCGGGATCGAGCTGCGTCGACTCCTGAAATGCCTCAAGCGCTTCTTCGTACCAGAACGAGTGCAACGCAGCCAGCCCGCGCAGAAAGTGCGCTTGCGCCTTCTCGGAACCTGAAGTCGGAAACTCAACGCGCCCGAGTTGCGACTCCTGTGCGCCAACACCCATCGCAATCACAACCACGACAGCAAGTACCCTTACAATTCTCATAAATAAATCCTTTTTCAATCCGTAAATTCCGTGGTTACTTCTTTCCAATCGCATAAAGGTTCTGAGCGGTCCTGATAAAGATCCGCCCGTCAGAAATCGCCGGGGAGCTCAAACAAGACTCGCTGTTCAGCGGGTTTTCAGCCAGCACTTCAAACTTTGGACCAGCCGCGACTACTGTCGTCACGCCTTCCTCACTCGTAACATAAATCTTTCCATCGGCGAGCACCGGAGAGCCGCTGTAAATTCCCGACTTAAGACGCTGTTGGCCATAGACCTCGGCGCCGGTCCTGGCGTCGAAACAATACATTACGCCGTTGTCCTTTACGACGTAGAAATACTTCCCGTCAGTGACAGGCGTGGGCACGTCAGGGCCGTTGGCAGTAGACCAGAGCACGTGCGAGCTGGTTACGTCACCGCGCCCACCGGCTTTCAGCGCCAGCAAAGGTTTGACACGCGTCGGAGCGTAGATGATCTCATTGAAGATAATCGGCGAAGCGACGATGCGATAGAACGGATTGTTTTCGGGGTTGAGACCATTCGCGCGCCACAGTTCTTTGCCCGTGGCGGGATCGTGACCAGTGACACAATCACCGCCGGTGATCACGATCTCGGTCGTCGTACCATAACGAAGGAGCGCGGGCGTGGTGTAGGAATCCGGAGATTCACGAATGGCGTTGGTAGGTCGATCGACTTTCCACAACGTCTTGCCGTTCTTCTTATCGATACGCAGGACGTACGAAGGGTCGTCGGTCTTCATACCGTGGAGCACTTGCACGTAGAGAGAATCTTCAAACAGCAGCGGCGATGAAGCGTAACCCCAGTTGAGCCCAAACTGGCCGTAGTCTTTTTGGATGTCTCTGGCCCAGAGTTCCTTGCCGTTGAAGTCGAAGCCCTTGAGAACGCCGGTGCCGGTCATCACGTAGACGCTTCTGCCGTCGGTGACCGGCGAAGGCGACGACATGTTCTGCTTGCGCATTTTGACGTTGCCGCCGCCGAGCGGTTTCTTCCAAAGCATTTCGCCTTTTGTTTTGTCGACGCACCAGAGAAACAGATCGTCGCCTTCGGCAACGTTCAGGAAAATGCGATCGCGCCAGATGATCGGTGTCGAGCCACTGAAGCCGGGCATGGCGAGTTTCCAGGCGACGTTCTCTTCGGCGGTCCACTTCACGGGCAGGTTCTTTTCAGTGCTTACTCCATTGAGACTTGGCCCACGCCACTGCGGCCAGTTTTGCGCTTGAGCGACCGCAACCGAGAACAACACAAAAGCCAGGACGCCGAAGATGGTCTTGTGCATTCTGATCCTCCCGAATTAATACGACCTGTAAGTCTTATACGAACTATTCTTTTGTTTCACTCTGCCCGGAGCGCCGGCAGTAGCGGCGAGCGCAAGGCGGCCAGGGTGGCCACGAGCGAGGCGATTGCGCCCGAGAGCAAAACAGCCAGCAGTAAAAGACCGAGCGAGATGTTTGGTAACCGCCCGCCACGCTCAAAAAGCACGGGTGCAATCGCGAGCAGAGCGCAGACAAAACCCACAGCCAGACCGCAACACAGCATCAGGACATTTTCCGTAATCACCATGGCTGCGAAATGTGAAGAGTTATACCCTACGGCACGCAACAGGGCCAGTTCTCGCCGTCGTTCAAACACATTGCGGAGCAAAACAGCCGCCATGCCGAAGGTGCCGAGTACGAGTCCGAGGCCGCCGAGCATCTGGAACGTTGAGAGATAAGTGTTCTCTACACGATGAAAGGTTGCGAGTCGTTCGTCAGTTGAAACGACGTCGAAGCCGAAGTCTGACAATCGATCTTCCAGAATGGTTGAAACTTCGCTGGTTTGTTGTTTGTTGGGTACATCAAGCAGAAACATCCGGTAACCTTCCTCCGCCGAAAACAGGCGCAGGAAGTTTTTCTCCGACATCAACAGCTCGCTCTGGAAAATACTGTCAGACAAAGCTCCAACAATCAGCAGTCGGAGCGGGCCGGTGGCGTGATCGATAACCAGTTCGTCGCCAACTTTCAGGTGCAACACATACGTCAAAGAGTTCGCATCGCCGATGACTGGTACAACTCCGTTTCCAAACTCGCGATCGAGGAGCAGCCATGGATTTGCCTGCTCTTCGTTGCTCTTAGCGAGCGAGCTCTGAAAAGTGAAGCGGTTGTCGTGAATGAAAGACGCGGGGGGCGCGACGATCTTCGGGTTGCGTGGTTGGAAGAGATTGAGACAGCTCGTGTCGTCTCCGGGGCGCACGCGCAAGTTTACGAAGCTCACGTTGTTCAATGCCGCGTCGTTACTGCTATTTAGATTTAATGACTCGCGACCCGCGGGAGTGTTTGCGTCATGGACGAGGGGCAGCAGCGATTCGGCGAGGAGTGGGTAACCGCCGGTACCTGATTTTCGATCGGAGGCCGCGGCGGCGGAGCGTCGGAACGAATCGACAGCCACGATGATGAATGCCGCGGAGGCGATCAGGGTGATGCAGAGCACGGTGCGGCCCGGACGATACGTGGCGTTGCGAAAGCCGAGGCGGGCGATGGTCCACCAGCCGGAGCCCTGGATCGGAGGTTTGTTGCTGCGCTTGAGCCAGCTCGATAGAAAGAGCACGCCGGCAACAAGCAGCACCACGCCGCCTCCGAAGAAAGCGGCGACGCGTGGGATCGCTTGAAGAGCACCGGCAATTAACAGCAGCACACCCACGACTGTCAAAGCAATCGCAAACAATTTTTCACGCAAAGGCGCAAAGACAGCAAAGGGAGATTTCTTTGCCGACTTTGCGCCTTTGCGTGAAACTGCTTCCGATGTAATGGAACCCGCAAGCAAACTCCGCGTCGACGATCGCCCAAGTCTTCTCAACGTGAAGAAGATGCAAATGATCGCCGCCGCCACTCCTCCAAAGGCGCCCAGCACCATCCACTTCCACGACACATGCAACGTCAACGCCGTCGTCCCGACCGCATCCACCCACCACGTCCGCAGCCCGTACATCAACAACGCCGCGTACGCAACCGCCCCGACGAGCCCGAGTAAACTCCCGACAACCGCCAGCAGCGCACCCTCCACAAGAAACAAACGGCGAATCCCCGCCTCCGAAAAACCGATCGCCTGCAACGTCCCGACTTCACGCGCGCGCTGCTCGATCCCGAGCTTGAAAAACAGCGTCGTCAGCATCAACGCCGATACCACTAGGAAGAAACTGAAATACAGAAAGTACTCGCCAAAGTCAGTCGCACCGCGCGACGCCGCCTGACCCTGATCGCGAACCGGCACAACCTGAACACCCATCAACGCCGGATCGATCGCCTGTCTTAGTTTTTCGCCATAGGTGTTAATAGTCTCAGGAGTTAACGAACCTTCAACACGAATCGAAGTCAGCTTACCGAAGCGCGTTCCCCACAAGTTTTGCGCGACAGAAAGCGGAATGAATGCTTTTGGTGTCGTGCGATACTGGTGCCAGTAGTCTTCATCTTCTTTTCGCACGCGATCGAGATCTATCGGAAACGGCGGATCCCAATCGGAAAGATTTTGCGATTGAGTAATGCCCGGATACTCCGGCACTAGCTCGCGATCGGCTGCGAGGCCCGCGATTGGCACCACGGCCGCTAACTGGAAATCGGCCTTCTTCGTTTCCAGACGCCCATTCTCGAGCCAGAGGTAGTATTCGAGTGAAACAGTGTCGCCGGGTTTCGCGTTGAGATCGCGCGCGGTCCAGTCGTTGAGAATGATCGACGGATGTTGTGATGACTGCGCCTGAGATGGCGCTAACTTCGCGAGCGTTTCGTCGTCGAGCGCGGTTACGAGCGAGTAAGGAGTCGAACGTTCACCGGAGTTAATACCGTTCGCGAGGTAAGAGAGTACTGGAGAAGTTCTGAGTGAGAGCGACTTCGCCGCCTCGCCGGCGGCTGTGGCAACGTGTTCGTTAATGATCTTGCTGGTGCTCTCGAGCGAGATGCTCTGCTGGTCGTTGATGACTCGTAGCCTCAGACCGAGATCTGCGAGCGTTGACTTCTTTTTGAATACCTCTGCAATGGCTGGCTGAGGTGAATTGACGAGGATCGTATTAACTTTGCCGGCCTGTTCCAGTTCTCTTTGCAGAAAACTGAGCGAAACAAAGATGGCGTGTACCGCGCCGTGCTGTGGCTGAAGCGAGAACTCTCCAAGCGACTCACCTCCGATCACGCCTGCAACACTCAGCCTGATCGATTTGCCGGGATCTTCCTTGCGCCCGTGCAACGACTCGACCGGAATATCTGAAGGCTTTTCGAGTCTCAACAACAGCGACTCACCTGGACCACTACCGAGCTCACTCGCCAGACTCCCGCTAATCAACGCAGTGCGATTATCCGGCGTGGTAACACCCGAGACGCCGTTAAATTTCCAGAACCTGTCATCGACTCCGTACACCTTAACGTCACCAGCGCGACGCTTGCTCGGTTCGTGGACCACGATTCCTTTGAGTGCGATCAACGGGCACGTCGCGCCAATACCGTCAGCCAGATCCGCCGCAAGCTCCTCGCGGAAAAAGCTCGCCGAAGAAATCACGTCATCAGTATTACCAAGCCGCCGCGACGACAAATCTCGCAAACTCACGCGAACCGACTCACCGATCAACAGCGCGCCCGCCAGCACAGACACCGCAATCGCAACACCCAGCACGACAACCAGGTTCGTTTGCCAGTAGTACGACAGACTGCGTTTTATAAGCTGAGTGGTACGCATCAAACCTGTTCCAGGCGCTGGTTCCGAAGTTCGAAGCGTTGGGGAAAACGAGCGGCGAGTTCGTTGCTGTGCGTGACCACGATCAAGATCGTCTCCGCGTCTCGATGAGTTTCGAGCAGCAGATTGGCAACCACCTCGGCTGATTTGTGATCGAGATTTCCGGTTGGTTCATCGCACAACAAAAGCTGCGGCTTCATGATCAGCGCGCGCGCCAGGGCGACACGTTGCTTCTCGCCGCCGGAAAGTTGCGCCGGGCGATGGTCCAGGCGCTCGGCGAGACCGACCTGTTTGAGCAGCTCGTTTGCGCGATGACCTGGCTCGCCGTTAAGCGCCGTCGAAACCATCGTCGGCGTGAGCACATTCTCGATGACGGAACATTGCGGCAGCAGGCAGTGATCCTGAAACACAAACCCGATCTGTTGATTGCGAAACGCGGCAAGCTGTTTGGCGTTCAAGAGAAAAGGATTCTGGCCGCTGAGCGTCACCGTGCCACTCGACGGCGTTTCGAGCGCCCCTATCATGTAGAGCAAAGTGCTCTTGCCACTACCCGACGGTCCCATGATCGAAACAGCCGAGCCCGGCGGTAATGAAAGGGAGACGTCAGAAACTATGCGGAGTGGTCCAGCGGGAGTGTGGTACTCCTTCGAGAGATTCTCAACCTTCAGCAAACAAAACCTCCAGCCACAGATGAACACAGATTTCACAGATCTGCGTTAATCCGTGTTCATCCGTGGCTCATTCTTTAGATTGCCAAACAAAAACAGCGCCTCTAGAATCTACGAATTCGCGATGAGCCAGTTCGATTCGAACAAAGACTACTACGGTGTTTTAGGCGTCGACAAGGATGCCTCTCAGGTCGAGATCGATCGGCAGTACAAACGGCAGGCTGC
>DATENQ010000351.1:0-8260 GCA_035275005.1 Pyrinomonadaceae bacterium
CACTCCGTGGCCGCCCGTTGCACGTGGTAATTGCGAGACGGGCGGCCACGGAGTGCCGCCCCTACAATTCGAGCAACAGTTTTCGAAATACCGCACATACAAGGCAACAGATCCTGCCGTTATTTACTCCAAAGTCTAGCTTGTCTTTGACTGACCGTTAATCTATTCTCAGTTTACGAGTCCCCGGTGAAGTTCATTGCAAAGTGAAAGCGAAGGGTGTTGCCATGTTCCGCATAATTACTGGTCTGCTGATTGTGATGGTCTGTTCAGTTCCGGCATTTGCTCAGGCAGCGAAGGGCGTTGACAAGCAAAACGAACGCGTTCGCGATAGCGGTTCAGATCGAACGCCGGCGAACAACGGCAACAAGACCGACGTCGGCGCCGGTCGCGGAATGGACTTCGGCCGCGGCCGCACTCCTGAAACACCACCACTCCCGAATCCTTATCGTTTGAGTGGACGCCGCGACGTGATCATCACAGCGGTGCAGGAGTTGATGCGCGATCGCAAGCTAGTCGTCGATGAGGCTGCATCGAGACTCGCGGACGGAATCATCGTCAGTCAGCCTTTCACGTTCACGAAAGGATCTGTCGTCGCGGAAGCTGATCTCGGCAGGTACTCTGATGTGCCTGCGTCGAGCGGGCGCGGCTGGACCCGCGGTCGTTACACGCTGACAGTCGAGATTCAACCCATCGATGGTTCAACTGCAAACGTCGCAGTTAATGCAAAGGTTGAAGGACGCACTGACGGAGCGACTGGCGCTGAGTGGACCACATTGCGCAGCAGTGGTCTTGCGGAGGATCAGTTTCTCGAAGGTTTGATAGCGGCTGTAACCGGCGCGCCTCCCCCGGGCCGAAACCCGCAGCCATGAGTTAACGCAATACGTGAGCTAAGGTATTAATGATTAACGATCCATTTCACCCGGAAGAAGCCGTTGCCCGTGAGCAAGAGTCAAACAAACGAAAGCTGCTCGCGGTCGTTTGTGCTGTTGCTGTCACTGCACTTCTACTCGTAGGCTACGGCTTCATCCGCAAGTATCACGCACAAAAAGTTATCGCTGAAAACACACCGCCGCCCGTGGTCGAGTCTGGTCCAAAAGGACCGCCACTCGCGCACATCGTCATCGATGAGCCTTCGATAGCAAAAGGCATGACGACGATTGGTGGCGTGGTAAAGAACATTTCTAAACAGGAATTAGCCAATCTCTCCGTGGTGCTTGAATTGCGCAGGCGAAAAGACGGCGGACTTGAAGAGAGCGTGCTGCCGGTGACGCCGGCTCAATTACAACCTGAACAAGAGGGTTCTTATGCTGTAACGATGCCGGCTCAGCATGTCGCTTCTATCCGTCTTGTGGGTTTGAAGGCGGACCCCCAGTCAGCTCTAATCGCTTACAGCTCTTCACAGGGAAAGAAGCGAACTCCCGAACGACTCGAGCCGCGAACAATCGTTGTGAAGCGTTCGGGCAAGCCCGGAGAGTTTCTGAACTCACCCGACAATCCGGGGCGCGTACCGTAGTCTCCCTTCAGTAATTTAAGTTTTGGTTTAGGGGTCGGCGTGCCGATTGTTAAAGTGAACTCTCAGAGCCGAATGAAGAAAATTTCCGGCAGGGTGCGAGCGGTTTCGATTTTGATCTTCGTCGTTCTGTTTGGTGGCACTGTGGCTATCGCTCAGAGTCCCGCCTCTGCACGGCCATCTCCTACTCCTCAGCCGCGTCCAGTCGACGGAATTTTTCAACGCCCCGATGACAGGCCACTCACTAGCTTTGAAGAAGAGCTTCGCGCGAAGCGCGCGATCCAGATGGCGGAAAAGGAGCATGAAGACAACCTGAAGCGGGCGCGCGAAATTAAACAGATTGGCGAAGAACTTCGCGATTCTCTAAAAGACAAGTCAATTATCGATCGCGACTCGCTGAAGAAAGTGGAACGCCTCGAGAAGCTCACCAAAAAGGTTCGCAGCGAAGCGGGCGGCGAAGATGAGGAAGTAACGATCGAAAAGAAGCCCGCTGATCTATGCGGCGCTCTCACGCAAATTGCTGAGGCGAGTGAAGAGTTGTCAAAAGATGTTCACGACACACCCAGGCAGGTCGTATCAGCGTCGGTAATCGCTAAGGCTAATGTTTTACTTGAGCTGCTAAAGATGGTCCGCGGTTTCGTTGGTCAGAACTGATCATGCGCCAGACTCTTCCCTTCCTGCTCGCAATCTTGTGCGTTAGCGCGTTGATCGTTGTCGCGCAGGACGACGACGTGATTCGTGTGAACACTGAGCTCGTAGTCCTGAATCTCACCGTTACCGATCATGAAGGCCATTACGTTAAAGCGCTAAAGAAGTCAGACTTCAAGATCTATGAAGATGGAGTTGAAGTTCAGCCGGACATGATCGCGAGCTTCTCGCTTCACGAGTCTCCTTATGCGGCGGTGGTGTTGTTGGATAGTTCGGGGAGCATGGAAGAGCGCTTCTCCCTTGCGCGTTCGGCGGCGATCAGATTTCTCGACGGGCTGCGTCCGGAGGACGTCGCGGCTGTTTACAGGTTTGATTCGAAGGTCGAGCGTGTGCAGGAGTTTTCCGGTGGAAGAGATCTGGCGCCGACGGCTTACGCGATTCGCGCGAAGGGCATGACTACTCTTAACGACGCGATAGTTGAAGCCGCAAAGACGCTTGCCGATCGCTCTGAGCAACGCAAAGCAATCGTGATTCTCTCGGATGGGATGGATACTTACAGTAAAGCATCAAGTGGTAAGGCGCTCGAGAGCGCACTGGCCGTTGGTGCAACGATTTATGCGGTCGATATGTCGAGCCTGGACATAGCGGGATCGGCAAAACGTCAGAGCGCAGCTTCACTAAAGGAGTTTGCAGAAAAGACAGGCGGAAGGTTTGTTGCGACTCCAGGTGGGCCAGCGTTGCGTGATGCTTTCTCGGGTATTGCCGAGGAGCTTGGCCATCAGTACACGATTGCTTATCGTCCCGCGAACAAGAAACACGATGGGAAGTGGCGCACCTTGGACGTGAAGCTATCGCGCCAGGATCTCACGGTGCGCACACGCAAAGGCTATCGCGCTCCTAAGTAAGACTTTAGCCGCAGATCTTCGCAGATGAACGCAAATCTGATCTGCGTTTCTCTGCGAAAATCTGCGGCTAAATCTTTATCGTGAGGTTTTGGTAAGCGACTTGTCTTTATGTCTTTCAAACGCCAATTCAATGAGCGTCTCTAGTAATCTCGTAAATGGTAATCCTGACGCTTCCCACATCTTCGGATAACCCGACACCTCAGTCAGCCCGGGCATCGTGTTCAACTCGTTCACTACCAAATCTCCACCGTTGCGCGGCAGAAAGAAATCCACTCTCGCCAGCCCCGCTCCATCAATCGACTGAAAAGCACGGATCGCCATCCGCTGGATCTTCGTCGTCATCGATTTCGTCAAAGGCGCCGGCACCACAAAACTCACGTTGCCCGTGTTCGTGTACTTCTCCGTGTAGTCGAGAAATCTCGCTGCCTCATCGTAGACCACGTACTCACCCGGCAAGCTTGCTCTCGGTTCGTCATTTCCGAGCACCGCGCACTCAATCTCACGAGCGACCAGTTCTTCTTCGATAATTATCTTCCGATCGTATTCAGCCGCCAGGTCGATCGCGTCACTCAAAGACTTCCTGTCTGTCGCCCGCGAAACGCCCACTGACGAGCCGAGGTTCGCAGGCTTAACGAAACAGGGCAGCCCGATGTCGCTCGTTACTTTACGTATTACTTTAGCTGGATTGCTTCGCCATTGAGAACGCAGAAACCAAATGTATTTGCAGATTGGCAAACCGGCCTGCACGAACAGTGACTTCATCGCCACCTTGTCCATGCCACAGGATGAAGCAAGAACTCCGCAACCGACATACGCCACATCGGCCATCTCAAGTAATCCTTGAAGAGTTCCGTCTTCGCCGTACGTACCGTGCAGTGCCGGAAATACAACGTCGAGCTTTTCTCCGGTTAACGGTTGTTCGTTGCCATCGAGAGAAATTAAACCTTTGTGTGAAGGATCGCCGAGCAGTGCAACGTTGCCGGTGACAGCATGGGTCGTCGAAGGCAGCAGGGAGTGAACAGCAGCGGGGAGAAGTTGTGCCGACTGCGCCGGTGCGAGCCACTTCCCTTCTTTGGTAATAGCGATCGGCACGACCTCAAACTTCCGTCGATCGATCGCTTCGACAATGGCGCGCGCGGAGCGGATCGAAACCTCGTGCTCACCCGAACGCCCACCGAAGATGACTCCGACGCGAAGCTTTTTCGCCACTCTACTGCTCCATGTAAAAATACTTCTCGCGCAACGGCGCAAAGGCGCAAAGAAAACTCTTTAACAACGCGGCAACGCTTTGCGCCTTTGCGCGAGAAGTATTTCGTTCCAGCGATTATAGAATCGTCTTGCCCAACGCCGACAGAATCAGCTCAACACCCAATTCCGCCGTCTTATTATTAACATCAAGCGCGGTATTGATCTCGACAATTTCGAGTGAACGCATGCCGCCCGCTTCCGCAACCTTCTCCATTCCGAGGTGCGCCTCGCGGTATGTGAGCCCGCCACGAACGAGCGTTCCCGAACCCGGAGCATCACCGGGATCCAAAACGTCGACATCAAACGTGACTGCATAACCTCCCGAACCACGCGAAGCGATGGCAATCGCTTCGTCCATGCAGGCGCTCATGCCGCGCTCGTCGATATCACGCATGGTGAAGAAACGTATTCCCAGTTTCCTGATCATTTCCCTCTCGCCCGCATCGATGTCACGTGCGCCCACATGAACACACAACTGCGGATCGAGCTTCGGCGCAAAGCCAGCGACGTTCGTGAGCTCTGGCGCGCCATAACCAAGCAGCGCAGCCAGAGGCATGCCGTGAATGTTGCCTGAAGGAGTTGATTCCGGCGTGTTTATATCGGCGTGCGCGTCAAACCAGAGCAGGCCGACGGTGTGATCTTGTTTTTTGTAATGAGAGGCGACACCGGCAAACGATCCGATCGCGATCGAGTGATCGCCGCCGAGTATCAGCGGCAGTTGGTTGGCTTCAAGTATCGCCTCAACTTCTTTCGCCAGTTGTTCACAGGCACTGCTGATCTCGCGGACGTATTTGAGTTTGTCGTCGGCTTCAGGGAAGGTTTGTGGACGTTCGAGCCGCATGTCGCCGAGATCGTGGACAGTGTATCCCAGTCTCGCGATGCGCTGGTTCAAACGTGCGACACGCAACGCCGCTGGTCCCATATCGACGCCGGCCATGCTTGCGCCGTAGCCAAGCGGCACGCCCAGGATGCTGACTGCCTTGTTTGGTTCTGCGATCATCATCCGCCCAAGTTGAAATTGAAGCCGCCACCGCCGCTCCCCTGGGTCGGGAAGAAGGGTTTCAACAGGCCCGCAAGCGCCGCAAGATTGCGAGTTTGAATCAACAGTTCACCCGGTCCCATAAACTCCGCCACAATGCCTTCGCCGCTCATCATGCTGCGGAAGAATCCGGACGCGGCTTTGCGAAGCGTGTACTGCGTTGTGCCTTCCCATGCGACGAGATGTCCCGTGTCAACGACGTAACGTTCGCCGGGTTGTAGTCGTTTGCGATGAATCGCGCCGAATGAAGAGACGAGCAGCAGTCCCTGACCCTGGACCATCAAGACAAACAATCCCTCGCCTGAGAAGAATGACTTCGCGCCGCCCCACTTCGTATCGACTGTAAGACTGGAGTCGCCTGCGAGGTAGGAGCTTGATTGAACGAAGAATGGTTGGCCGCTCAGCTCGAGCGCGGCGACGTCTCCGGGCGCGCCGGGAGCAAGCGTGACCTCACCTGGACCACCGCGCGCAGTGAACGTCGAGATGAATGCCGACTCACCGCCCGCGGCTCGTTTGATGGCGCCAAATAAACCGCCCTTCATCTGTGATTGCAGTTCGATGTTGGCTGACATCGAAACCATCGCGCCTGCTTCCGCCTGGATCGATTGTTCGGCTTGTAGTTGCAGCACTGCGAGCGAGAATGATGGTTGATGTAACACTTCATAGCTGTAGCCTCTGCCGCGGCCGCGAGAATCTTCGTCTATCTGAATCCCACGGCCCGCGCCCTGGCTAACGGGCTGCGATTCGGCGGGAGCCAACCGATGGCCACACGCACCGCAGAAGGTCGAGCCTTGAAGTAACTGAGCACCACATTTCGGACAGTTCATAAATCGCTCCTGTTTTAGCCACGGATCACACGGATTAGGGGCGGATGCGATATAGCATACGCGGGAAGGGGATCGTTTCTCGAATGTGCTCGATGCCGCACATCCACGCCGTGCAGCGCTCGATGCCCATTCCAAAGCCTCCGTGCGGAACGCTGCCGTAGCGCCGCAGATCGAGATACCACTCGAACGCTTCCTGCGGGAGCTGGTGTATCGCGATCTGCTCCTGAATAAATTCGAGCGACGTCGCGCGCTCACCACCGCCGATCACTTCACCATAACCCTCCGGCGCCAGCACATCGACACCCAGTGCGAGTTCCGGCCGCTCCGGATCTCGCTGCATGTAAAACGCCTTAACAGCGGCTGGATAGTGATGCACCATCACCGGTCTATCAAACTGGCTCGAGAGATATGTTTCGTCAGGAGCGCCAAAGTCTCCGCCCCATTCAAACTTCGACTCCAGCGCGCCCTTCTCAAAACCTTCCTGAAGTATCTTCGCAGCCTCATCGTAGTGAAGACGCGGGAACGGCGCGAGGATCGCTTCGAGCTTCGACGTGTCGCGCTCCAGCACTTTCAACTCTTCACTTCTCTTCTCGAGCACCTGCGCCGCGATGTAGGCAAGCATTCGTTCCGACAAACTCATCACATCGTCGAGCGTGGCGTACGCCATCTCCGGCTCGACCATCCAGAACTCCGTCAGGTGTCTTCGCGTTTTGGATTTTTCCGCCCTGAAAGTCGGACCAAAACAATAGATCTTGCCGAACGCAGCGCAGTTGGCTTCGTTGTAAAGCTGGCCCGATTGCGTTAGATACGCCTTCTCGCCTTCAAAATAGTCCACTTCGAAGAGCGTGGTGGTCCCTTCACAGGCCGAAGGAGTAAAAATAGGCGCGTCGCAAAGTGTAAATCCGTCGTCGTCGAGAAAATTTCTGACTGCCTGGACTACCGTGTGCCTGACTTTCAGCACCGCATTCTGTCGCCGCGAGCGCAACCACAGATGCCTGTGGTCCATGAGAAACTCCGTGCCGTGTTCTTTCGGCGTGATCGGATAATCGTGGACCTCTTGCAATACTTCAGCATCTATGACGTCGATCTCGTAACCACCGGGCGCGCGACTGTCCTCGCGCACAGTGCCTTTGACCACGAGCGCTGATTCCTGGCCCAGTCCTTTCAACTGCTCGAACAGTTCCGGCGAGATCGCCTTCTTAAAAACTACGCACTGCACAATGCCGGTGCCGTCGCGCAATTGCGGAAACAGGAGCTTGCCGCTCGAGCGCATGTTATAGAGCCATCCTTTAAGGACTACCTCAGCGCCGACGTGCTTTGAAAGTTGGTTGATGTAGGTGTGATTGTCTGAAGCGATAGCGTGTAATTGAGTTGTCATCTAAAAACCGAGAGTGTAAGCAGTTAGTTGATACGTTCCTTTAACATTCTACGCAGTGTGGGGAATCTTTCCAGCCATTCGGCGGCCTGCAAAACAATTTGGAGAGTGGGTTCAATGAAGTGCTGGTAGACGCTCGCCCTCCCGAATACTGCTGACTGACACGAGAAGGTGCCCGTGGCTTTCAAGCCGCGCTGAATCGTCATTAGACGAAATTCTAACGCGAAGTCATCAGGATCGATTGCGCCGAGACCGATCAAACGTCGCTCTTCAAGAAAGAACAGCCGGTGAGCGCGCAATTCGGCGAGCGACGGCGGACACGGTTGGCGATCGAGTAGAAACGAAACCAGGTCATAACTCGCCGGGCCCATGCGCGCGTCCTGGTGATCCACGATCCGGATGCGTTTGCGTTTATCGATCATCAGGTTTGAAGCGTGGTAGTCGCGATGGCAAAGCACGCGCGGCGCGGCTGAGAGCTCGGCGGCGATGTCGTTCAGCTCAGCTTTGAGCTCCGCGACCTCGGCATGACGCAGTGTCTCGCCGCGCAAGCTGCCGAAGTAGTGTTCGAAAAAGAAGTCGAGCTCCCACGACAGTTTTGCTTCGTCAAAAGCCAGTCGACTCGCGATCGACTGCGTTTTGTAAGCCATTTCGGTTGCGTTCTGAATCTTCGCGATCAGTGCGATTGCCCGTTCTTTGTACTCGTCGCAC
>DATENQ010000352.1:0-12777 GCA_035275005.1 Pyrinomonadaceae bacterium
TGGCTACGTCGGCGGCATCGACGGGAGGAATGCCGAGTGCGATGAGTTGTGCGGCGTAGATCAGTAGCCGCGTCGAGACACCTTCTTCCAAACCGTGGCCGCGAAGGTTGCGCACCTTCTGCCCAATCAAAACCAGATCGCGCGCCGTGCCTTCGTCGACGCCACCTTCGCGCGCGACTATCTCCGCCTCCATCTCCGGCGGCGGGTAGTCAAACTCGATCGCGACGAACCTTTGTCGCGTCGATTGCTTCAAATCTTTCAGGATCGACTGGTAGCCCGGATTGTAAGAAACCACCAGCATGAATTCAGACGGCGCTTCGACGATCGTGCCGAGCTTTTCGATCGGCAAACGACGGCGGTGATCCGTCAACGGGTGAATGATCACGACCGTGTCTTTGCGGGCTTCGACGACCTCGTCCAGGTAACAGATCGCGCCGTTGCGAACAGCGGAAGTCAGCGGGCCGTCGTGCCAGATCGTCTCCTCGCCTTCGAGCAGAAAACGGCCGACCAGATCGGTTGACGACAGGTCTTCGTGGCAGGCGACCGTGATCAGTGGACGTTCGATCCGCCACGCCATGTGCTCGACGAAGCGAGTCTTGCCGCAGCCGGTCGGTCCCTTGAGAATAACCGGAAGTCGTGCGGAGTGAGCAGCTTCGAAGAGCTCGACCTCACGACCGACGGGCAGGTAGTACGGCTCAGTGGCGACGCGATATTCCTGAATTGTGCTTTCAGACATTAGTTAAAAGCTCCACGAAAGCCATCCACAGCATCCACCAGGTTATCTGCGTAATCTGTGGATGGGTTTGCGCAGAAAAGAAGGGCATCTTAACATTCGTATAGAGAGGTACCAAATACAAGGTTTATGAAGATCGCGGTGGCAATGAGTGGTGGCGTGGATTCTTCCGCAGCCGCGGCAATTCTGAAAGAGCAGGGCCATGAGCTGGTCGGCTTTACGATGCAACTCTGGGATCAGCGGCGCGGCATCAACACGGACGAAAACGGCGATCCATTGCCTTCCCGTTGCTGCTCGCTCGACGACGTTTACGACGCCCGGCGCGTCGCCGAAGAGCTCGACTTTCCATTTTACGTTTTGAACCTCGAGCGCGACTTCGAGCGCGACGTGGTCCAACCATTCGTCACCAGCTATCTCAGTGGAGAGACGCCGATTCCGTGCGTGTCGTGTAACAGCCGTTTGAAGTTTGCCTCACTGGATCGACTGGCGCTGAGTCTCGGTTGCGAGAAAGTTGCGACCGGCCATTACGCGCGCGTTGAATTCGACGAGGCCGGCAACCGCTACAAGTTGCTTCGCGGCAAGAACGAGCAGAAAGATCAGTCGTACTTCCTTTGGGAACTGACGCAGGCGCAGTTGTCACGCGCGCTGTTTCCGCTCGGCGAGATGTCGAAGCCGGAGGCTCGCGACGCGGCACGTCAACACAATTTGATCGGCGTTGCCGAGAAGAAAGAGTCGCAGGAGATCTGCTTCGTGCCTGACGGTAATTACGCAGGCTTCATCGATCGCTATCTCGAAGCGGAAAACGCGACCGAACGACTGCCCGGTGCAGGCGAGATCGTCGACACGAACGGGCGCGTCATCGGGCGTCATGAAGGCATTCATCGATACACGATCGGACAGCGTCGCGGGATTGGGATCGCGGATGAACGACCGTTGTATGTGATCTCGATAGATGCGGAGAAGAACCGCGTGACTGCCGGTTCGTCGGAAGAACTGTTGAGCAGCGAGTTTACAGTGGCTGGCGTCAACTGGATCGCTTTCGACGATCCAAAAGAACCGGTGCGTGCGGAGGTCCGAGTGCGATATCGTCATAAACCGGTAGCGGCGACGATCACGCCCCTGCCACACCAGCGCGCCCGCATCGTTTTCGACGAACCACAGCGCGCCATTACTCCTGGCCAGGCCTCGGTCTTTTATCGCGGCGACGAGGTTGTCGGTGGTGGTTGGATTGTCAAATCCGTGTAACCCGTGGCTAAACCTTTTTCACGTCTCTTACGTACAAACTATCAAAAACTGAGGGTTTAATAATGTCATCAACAAGAAAGACTGTCTTAATCATACTCGGCATTTTAGGAGGCATTGTTTTAGTTGCCGTCATCGGCATCGCAATCCTCTTTGCCACGTTCCGGAAGGGCGAGCCATCCATCCGCGACAATAGCGTGCTGGTGCTGCGCGTGGCCGGCTCGCTGCCCGATTACAGCCCTGACGATCCGGTCAAAAAATTCTTTGGTGGACCAGATCAATCGCTCACGGGCTTGGTGATGCAGTTCAAGAAGGCGAAGGTCGACAAGCGCATCAAGGCCGTCCTGCTCGACATCAATATGTCAGGTGTCGGCTGGGGCAAGGCCGAAGAGATTCGCGATGCGATCACCGATTTCCGTTCCTCCGGCAAACCTGTTTACGCATACATCGAGTTTGGACTGAACAAGGAATATTACATCGCTACCGCATGTGACAAGATCGTGGTGCCGCCGCCGGGGGAGTTGTTCATTAACGGTCTGGCCGCCGATGTGATGTTCTTCCGCGGCTCGCTCGACAAGCTTGGCATCTATCCCGACATTTATCAGATCGGCAAGTACAAGAGCGCGGGCGACATGTTCACGCAGAAGGAGATGACTGAGGCTCATCGCGAGTACATCAATTCGTTGCTCGACGATCTTTACAATCGTTACATAAACGCGATCGCGCAGGCACGGCACAAGTCGCCGGATGAAGTGCGCGCCTTGATTGACAACGCTCCTTACAGCGCGGCCAAAGCGAAAGAGGTGGGACTGATCGACGAAGCGTTGTACAAAGACGACGTCGAAATGCAGTTCAAGAAGATGCTTGGTTACAAGGACACGGACACGTTCGTGGCGGTGCGCGGCGCGGATTACAGAGACGTGTCGCCGGAGTCACTCGGACTCAACAAGGGCGAACGGATCGCGGTGATCTACGCGAGCGGCGACATCGGTTCCGGCACTTCAGAAAACAGTCCGTCAGGCAGTCAATCGATCGGTTCGGACACGGTGGCAAAAGCATTGAACGATGCGGCGGCCGACAAGTCGCTCAAGGCGATCGTGTTGCGCGTCGATAGTCCTGGAGGTTCCGGGCTCGCGTCGGACATCATCTGGCACGCGGTTGAAGCCGCGAATCAGAAGAAGCCGGTGGTGGTTTCGATGAGCGACGTCGCGGCTTCGGGTGGTTATTACATCTCGGCGAGTGCGAGCAAGATCATTGCGCAGCCGTCGACGATCACAGGTTCGATTGGCGTGGTTGCGGGCAAACCAGTGATGCGTGGTTTTTACGATTGGCTCGGTATCTCAAACGAGTACGTGTTGCGCGGTAAGACGGCGGGAATGTTCCGCGAGACGGAAAAGTTTTCTGATGAGGAACGAGCGAAGTTTGAAGAGTGGATCAAGACGACTTACTACCAGGACTTCGTGCCGAAGGTAGCAAAGGGTCGCAACAAAGACGCGCAGTATATCGACTCGATAGCCCAGGGCCGCGTATGGACCGGACAGCAGGCGAAGGACCGTGGCCTCGTGGATGACTTTGGCGGGCTCGACAAAGCGATCGAAGTTGCGAAACAGCTTGCGAAGATTCCTGCTGACAAAGGCGTCGAACGCGTGATCCTGCCTTATCCGCAAACGTTCCTGCAGCAGTTGTTGAGTGGCAGCAACGAGAACGCAAACACTCAAGTCGAGCAACAGCGCGCGGTGTACGCCGCATTGCCCGAGGACGCGCGTCGCGCGCTGCGCTACATGCAGTTGATGGATCGGATGAAGAACGGCGAGTCGATGTTTTTGATGCCGTTCGATCTAAGGATCAAGTAAATAGAAGCCGCAGATGAACGCAAATGAACGCCGATCAGAATCAGCGTTTATCTGCGTTCATCTGCGGCCCTAATTCTGTCTATTCCGCCCATGTACGGTCGTAGGATTTCGGGAACGATCACCGAGCCGTCCTCCTGCTGATAATTTTCCAGCACGGCTATCCACGTGCGGCCAATCGCTAACCCGGAGCCATTGAGCGTGTGTACAAACTCGGGCTTTGCTCCGCCCGCGCGGCGGAAACGGATCTGAGCGCGACGCGCCTGGAACGCTTCGCAGTTGGAGCACGATGAGATCTCGCGGAATGTGTTCTGCGACGGCAGCCACACTTCGATGTCGTAAGTCTTCGCTGCCCCGAATCCGAGATCGCCAGTCGAGAGTGCTACCACACGATAGTGCAATCCGAGCTTTTGCAGGATCGTCTCCGCGTCTCGCGTCAGCGACTCGAGCTCCTCGTAAGAGTTCTCCGGCAACGCATACTTCACCAATTCCACTTTCTCAAACTGGTGTTGCCTGATCATGCCGCGTGTGTCGCGCCCGTAGCTGCCGGCCTCAGAACGAAAACACGGCGTGTACGCAGCCCAACGGATTGGTAGTTGTGAAGCGTCGAGTATCTCGTCGCGATGATAGTTCGTTACCGGCACTTCCGCCGTGGGTATCAGGTAGAGCTCGCGATCGTCCCGGAGCTTGAAGAGATCCGCCTCAAACTTTGGCAACTGCGCGGTGCCGAAGAGTGAAGCGCGATTGACGATAAACGGCGGCAGTGTTTCGAGATAACCGTGCTCGCGCGTTTGGACGTCGAGCATGAAGTTGATCAGTGCGCGTTCGAGCCGCGCGCCGGCGCCGTTGAGAATCGCGAAACGCGCCGAAGCGATCTTTGTCGCGCGTTCGAGATCGAGAATGCCGAGTGCCGTTCCGAGATCGACATGGTCCTTCGGTTCGAAATCAAACTTCGGCGGCGTGCCCCAGCGACGCACCTCCTGGTTTGCCGACTCATCATCACCGACGGGCACGGTTCCGTGTGGGATGTTTGGCAGGGTCGAGAGCAGTTCGCGCATGCGCGCTTCGGCATCCGCGCGCAGTTGATCGAGCTCGCTAATTCTGTCCTTCAGCGCGGCGACTTCAGCGCGGCGCGTTTCTGCTTCCTCCTTCTTACCCTCTTTCATCAACCCGCCGATCTCACGACTCGACGCGTTGCGCTGCGCATTCAGTTGATCGGATTCAGCAATAATGCGCCGCCGCTCTTCATCGGCGCGCGTGAAATCGTCGAGCGCGGTGCTGTCAGCGTGGCGCGCCTTAAGCGCCTCGCGCACCTTATCAATATTTTCGCGAACGTAATTGAGATCCAGCATAGGGCACAAAAGTATCTTAAGCCGCAAAAAAGCACAAAAGGCACAAAAAAGGTCTCGCTTTCATTTTGTGCTTTTTGTGCCTTTTTGTGGCTACTTAGATTTTTGTGCTTCTTTGAGGCTGATCTCGAAGCGACACTTGGGATGTCCATCGCGATTGCAGGATTCATGGACCGGGGCCTTAACGATCTCGGCGACGAGAGTCTCGGCCAACTGGCAGACTTCCGGGTGAACATTTACGGCAGCAGCGAGAGGACAACTCGCGCCCTGGATCACGATCTTGTCTTCATCGTGTTCAACTGTGGCGGCTCCACCGATAGCCTCTAAAACCTTCAGGGCGCTCTGCACACGACCTTCCAGGTTGTTCTCTCCAGCAGGCGCTCCCGCTGCCACCGCGCGCCCGACCTCACGAAGAATGCCTTCAATCTCCGACGGCTTCAATCGATTCTTCAACACTGCGATAAGTTGATTGAGCAGAGCGTCGTAAGCTTTGGGAAAGAGTGCATCGGCTTCGGGTGTCAGCACGTAAGTGAAGTGCGGTTTGCGAGGACCGCGCCGGAGTCCGCTTTGTCGCACCAGCCCGTCGCGCTCGAGCGTTGAAAGGTGCGCGCGCACCGCATTGTCGGTGAGTTCGAGTTGTCCCGCCAACTCCTCGACCGTACAGGCCGAGCCACGGAGTATCGTGACGATCTGCCCGCGCGTGCTCTCAAAAAAGCGCCTATCCAGCTTGATCGCCTCCATAACTCACCTCCCTGAAGACAGATTCTAGCCTCTTTTTACAGAAAACACAAAAAGTCAAATAAGTTCTTGACTTATTATGGAAGAGGTGTATTTTTGATAGTCCCCAGCTGTTTTGAAGAGTAATTCTTATTTCAGGAGCGAACGAAGATGGCACAGGCAATAAGTAGATCTGCGGAAGTGGCTTCACTCAATACGGAAAACATTAGCGCGTCGAAACCGAGCTATCAGGCTTATCAGATCCTGCACCTCGGCTTCACTGTCGCCCCGATCGTCGCGGGGCTCGATAAATTTTTTAATCTGCTCGTGAACTGGGAGCAATACCTCCCGGCCTTCGTCAAGAACATGACCGGTGGTCATGGACACGAACTGATGCTGGCAGTCGGCGTGATCGAGATCGTCGCCGGGCTCGGTGTGGCGTTTAAGCCGCGTCTCTTTGCTTACGTGGTGGCGGCATGGTTGCTGTTGATCGTGGCGAATCTGCTCATGATTCCCGGTTATTTCGACGTGGCACTGCGCGATTTCGGTCTCTCGCTCGGTGCGCTCGCACTGGCTCGACTAAGCCAGGAGTACGACCGTTAATCGCAGGGAGGGAAAGGAAATGCGAGGCAAAAAACCAATGTCCGCCGCCAGTGAAGGAAAACGTGGTTCACGAGAGCGCGCGTTGCTGAAGACCGCATTGGCACTCTTAACTGTCGCCGTAGCGCTGGTTGTTCTCGGCGTAAAGAGCGACGCACAGAATAGCAAAAGCGGAAAGGGCGCCAATAACGAGCAGCAAACAGTAGACGCAAACGCCCAGCGAATGCTCGGTGAAGGTAAGCAAACATTTCGTTTCGATACTTTCGGTGACGAAGCGTTCTGGACCGACGCGCTGCAACTCAATCGCGCAATTGCCGGCGCGGCGAACGGCGGCGTTGGTCCGGGTGTCAGTCCAAAAACGGCGCTCGCCGTGGGGCTTAAAGTTGACGTGGACGCACTGCCCGAGTCGCTCGTCTCGCAGTTGAAACATGGTCGTGTGAATCTCGACGATCCGGCGACAACCTTGGCGCTACTAAAGCTCAATGCTGTCGTCGGTGTGAAGGGAACTGTCAGTGATGCTGGAAATCTTCAGTCTGTAGGCATCACTTGCGCTTTCTGTCACTCGACAGTCGACAATTCATTCGCGCCCGGCATTGGCCGCCGTCTCGACGGTTGGGCCAACCGCGATCTCAACGTCGGCGCGATCGTGGCGCTGAGCCCGAACCTCAAACCGGTCACCGATCTTCTCGGTGTTGACGACGCAACAGTACGAATGGTCTTACAGAGTTGGGGGCCAGGAAAGTTTGACGCGGAGTTGTTCCTCGACGGCAAGGCTTTCCGTCCTGACGGCAAATCAGCGGCGACACTTATCCCGCCGGCCTTTGGACTCGCGGGCGTTAACCTGCATACCTGGACGGGTTGGGGCTCAGTCACGCATTGGAACGCATTCGTCGCGAACCTCGAGATGCACGGGCAGGGAACGTTCTTCGATCCGCGTCTCAACGATCCGGTCAAATTCCCGATTGCCGCGCGCGAAGGCTTCGGCAACGTGCGGAGCAATCCGGACCTGATTACCGCGAAACTTCCCGCGCTTCAGTTTTACCAGCTCGCCATCGCCGCACCTGCGGCGCCCGCCGGAAGTTTTGATCCTGCAGCGGCGGCGCGCGGCGCGGCACTGTTCAACGGCCAGGCAAAGTGCGCGACTTGCCACGTGCCTCCGATCTACACCGAGCCGGGATGGAACATGCACACGCCGGAAGAGATCGGCATCGACGACTTCCAGGCCAAACGTTCTCCCGACGAGCGTTACAGAACCGCTCCACTCAAGGGCCTCTGGACCCACCAGACGGGCGGCTTCTATCACGACGGGCGTTTCTCAACGCTGCGCGACGTGGTTGAGCATTACAACAGCTTCCTGGGCACGGGCCTGGGCGAACAGCAGAAGGTTGACCTTGTCGAGTATCTGAAGTCGCTTTAAGAGAGTTGCATGAAAAATGGATTTTTTGTCAGCCAGGCGACAGTCGAGGCATCTGGCTGACAGAACCTCCAACACTTCTAAAACACAATGACTATCCAACGAGAGAAGAACATGGCACTCCGGTTAGTTCAGTTCAACAGCAAAAACGTCGCGACAACAACAGTCGAGCGCGTTGCCGAAGCACGGCTGCCGACAGAGACGGGAGAGTTTCGCATCATCGGTTTTCGCTCGCTCGTCTCCGCGGAAGAGTTCGTCGTGCTCATGAAAGGCGAGCTGCGCGGTGACAGATCAAGTCTGGTGCGTATTCACTCGCAGTGCATGACCGGCGACGTGTTTGGCTCAATCAAGTGTGACTGCGGGCGACAACTTAACGCTGCCATGAAGCTAATCGAGCAGGAAGGACACGGCGTGATCGTCTACCAGCAACAAGAAGGGCGCGGCATCGGCATTATCAACAAGATCCGCGCCTATGCCCTGCAAGACGAAGGCGCTGACACCATCGAAGCCAACGAGCGGCTGGGCTTCGAAGCTGACATGCGGCGCTACGAACAGTGCGCCGAAATCCTGCTCGATCTTGGCCTGCGCGCGGTGCGCGTGATGTCGGACAATCCGGCAAAGATACGCGCACTGCGGCAGGCCGGTCTTCGCGTCGTCGAACGCGTGCCGCTCGAAGTTGAGCCGCACGATTTCTTCGCCGGCTACCTCAAAACGAAGAAGGAGAAGATGGGCCACCTTTGCAGCGTGGCCTGACGAACAGAATGGGTTACAAAGACGTTCACGTGGCTAATACCCCCGATCTGCGGGACGGCGAGATGAAAGAAGTCTCGATCGACGAGACGCGGATTTTGCTGGCGCGCGCCGGCGATCGTTTCTTTGCAGTGAGTGCGACGTGTCCTCACTACGGAGCGCCGCTCGCTGAAGGCGTCCTTTGCGGAACGCGCATCGTGTGTCCGTGGCACCACGCTGCTTTCAATATTGTCAACGGCGATTTAGAGGAGCCGCCCGCACTCGACGCGCTTGTCAGTTACGCGGTGCGCGTTGAGGGTGAACATGTCCTGGTCAGTCTTCCTGAAGATGTAATGGATCGACGTACGCCCGCGATGGTCGATCGCGATCCCGCTGCCGACTCGCGACAGTTTGTCATCATCGGCGCAGGCGCGGCTGGTTACGCCGCGGCACAAACACTTCGCGAAGAAGGCTTCCGCGGCAACGTCGCGATGATCACGCGCGAGCACCACACGCCTTACGATCGGCCCAACCTCAGCAAAGACTACTTGCACGGTCACGCTGAGCCGGAATGGATACCACTCCGTCCCGACGAGTTTTTCAGCGAACACGGCATTCAGCTCGTGCTCAATCGGGAAGTCACTCGAGTTGACGCGCGCGCGAAGACGATAACGTTCGAGGGGGGCGAGACGATGGACTACGACGCGCTACTGGTTGCGACCGGTGGCGCGCCGGTCCGTCTCAACATCCCCGGTTCAGATCTGAAGAACATCAGCGTGCTGCGCAGTTTCGCCGACTCCGATTCGATCATCGAAACTGCGGGGCGTTCACGACGCGCGGTAGTAGTCGGTTCGAGCTTCATCGGGATGGAAGCGGCTTACAGCTTGCGCGAGCGGGGTCTTGAAGTGACCGTTGTCGCCCCTTCGCAAGAGCCTTTCGAGACAACGCTCGGCACGAAAGTCGGTGCCCTATTCCGGCGATTGCACGAGAGCCACGGCGTGCGTTTCAAGCTCCGCTCGATCGTCCATCGCTTCGAGGGCCGACACAACGTCGAAGCAGTGACGCTCGACAATGGCGAAAGCATCGAGACTGATATGGTCGTCGTCGGAGCGGGCGTGCGGCCAGTCACTCATTTCATCGAAGGCGTCGAGTTGGACGATGCGGGGGGCATCGTTGTTGACTCGCGGCTGCGCGCGGCTGACGGCATTTACGCTGCCGGCGACATCACCAGTTTCAAAAATTCGCACACTGGCGAGCGTGTGCGCATCGAGCACTGGCGCACAGCACTGCAGCAAGGACGTGCAGCCGCGCGCAACATGTTAGGACGTGACGTCGCGTTCGAAGGTGTTCCATTCTTCTGGACGCGACAGTTTGATGTCGCGCTGCTCTATGTCGGTCACGCGAAGTCGTGGGATGAAATCATTTATCGCGGCGATGTTTCCTCGCACGATTTTCTGGCTTTTTACTTAAAGGGTGATCGTGTGCTGGCAGTCGCGGGCATGAACCGCGATAGCGAGATGGCCGCTGCCGAAGAGTTGCTGCGGCTTGGTCGTATGCCGGTGCGCGAGCAGCTGAAGTGGGATTACACGAGTCTTGTGAAGATACTTCATGCACCGGAGTTGATTAGCGTTTGATGAGTCGTTAACTTATTACCCACGAGTCGCCCAGTACTCCGAAAATCTACCTCCCAGTAGGAGTATGTAAATGATGACGGTCGCAGGATCCGCGACGCTTCCTAGATCTATTCAATCTGGCCGTGTGCAAATCTTCTCGGGCCTCAGTCCCGATGAGATGAGCCGCATCGCGACGCATGCCCGCAGTTTGCGCAAGGCGCGCGGTGAGTTCGTCTACATGCCCGGCGATAGCGCCGACTTCGTTTACATCCTGAGGCAGGGAAGAGTAAAGCTGTCGGTGCTTTCCGAGTCAGGCAAAGAGATTGCAATCGACATCATCCAGCCAGGCGAAATCTTCGGTGAGTTTGCGCTCGTAGACGAGTCGCCGCGCAGCAACATGGCCCAGGCGCTCGACGACATGGTCATGTGGGTCTTTGCCAAGCGCGACTTTACGCATCTCCTTACGATACAACCTAAACTTGCTCTGAGTTACATCCGACTCGTCGGCGATCGTCGCCGGCGTATGGAGAAAAAGCTTTCCGACATTACATCGAAGGCTGTCTCCGCGCGCGTTTGCGAACTATTGCACGATCTCGCCACAGGCTCCGCCGAAGTTGAGATGCTGAGCAGCGATTACCTCGTGCCGCTTACACATCATGATGTCGCGAGCCTGATCGGCGCTGCGCGGCAGACCACGACCACCGTACTCAACGATATGGAACGGCGCAGCATCATCGAATTGGGTCGCGGTTGGATTCGCATTAAACGCCTCAAGGAACTTCAGACCTACGCAGGCGTCCTCGTCGTCCTCAGTCAGACTTTTTTCACGCTTTTGTCAGCGGGGTGACACTCATGTCGCGGGGCTGACAGTCCACCGAAAACTCTTCCTTCATGATGCGCTCCTCGCATTTTGAGACTACCAAGGAGAACCGATCATGAGAACGAACAGGAAGACTTCACAATGGACTGTGCTGCTTGCCGTCATCGCGCTTGCGCTGACGATTGTGGGCGGGATTAACTTCGGAGCGAGTGTCTCCGCAAGCGGAGGCGATGACCTCGGCACATCGCCCTTTGACTTCAGCGACGCAACCTATCGCGCGCACGGCGTCGTGCCCGAAAATATCGTCTTGCGTGTCGGCACTGCGTCCCGCGCCGGCGACTTCGTCATCGACAACACCAACACCGATCCAAACCGATCAAATGTACGCACCATCGAAACCACTCCCGGCACGACCGGCTCGAGCGGTCTGACGTACGCCAACATTTTTGGCGTGCTCAACTCGACCAGCTTCGAGCGCAACGCTGCCGGTCAACTGACAGCGCGCGGTCAGGCCGCCTTTGACACCGCGGAACACTTCCGCGTATTCATCTTTCCGAAAGCGTCAAACGGATCGATCCTCGATCCATTCCTTCCCAACAAACGACAGGACAACCTTTTCGACACGCGTGACGGCTACTTCTCGAACGATCCGCTTGGCATGTGGGTCGCAGTTTGGGTCGTCTATACGCCGAAGGCTTTCACGGCCTCAGGTCGCAAAGAGCTTGATCCCATCGCGGCAACTAATGGTCGCGATCTCGACGGCACCGCCATTCTAACCAGTCCGTCGCAGATCGATAATCTCGTCTCCAAAGGTTTCATCGAGCTGCGCACTCGTCCGGTTGACGACAGCGTATTTCGTTGGGTCATCTGCCCGATTCCCGAAGACCCGCGCAACGGTTTCATTCGACCCGATGCCTTCATTCGCGACGTTAAGCGCGCTGACGGCACACCAGTCTTTCCCGCACTCGGCAACAACTTCCGCTGCTTACAGCAGACCGGCAACTGGTGCAACTAAGCACTCGCTGAATTTCCCTGTGCAAAAGGCACAAAAGGCACACAAAGGATTTTAGTTTGAAATTCATTTTGTGCCTTATGTGCCTTTTTGTGGCTTGCCTTTTTGTGCTTTTTTGTGGCGTATTAGATTCCATGTCGGATCAAAAACAATTTTCAGGACGCGCGGCGATCGTTACCGGGGGCACGCGCGGTATTGGGCGTGCGATTACGCTCGAGCTTGGGAGACGCGGCGCTGACGTCGCTTTCAATTACGCAAAGAGTGCGGATGCGGCGGAGAGTTTGAAGTCGGAGCTCGAAGCTTTGGGCGTGCGCTCGTTAGCGGTGCAATGCGACGTGGCGAACACCGAGGCCGCGGCGCAGATGGTCCAACAGGTCAAGGAAGCTTTTGGCCGGATCGATTTTCTCGTCAACAACGCCGGCATCACACGCGACAACCTGATCCTGCGCATGAAGGAAGACGACTGGGACGAAGTGCTCAACACGAACCTCAAAGGCTCGTGGAACTTCGCGAAGGCTGTCTTAAGGACGATGCTGCGACAGGATACCGGCGGCGCTATTCTCAACATCTCGTCGATCAGCGGCGAAGTGGGAATGCCGGGCCAGTCAAACTATTCCGCGTCAAAGGCGGGAATGGTTGGGCTCACAAAGTCGCTTGCGAAAGAAGTGGCCAGCAGGAAAGTCACGGTCAACGCGCTC
>DATENQ010000353.1:0-6454 GCA_035275005.1 Pyrinomonadaceae bacterium
ACTGGCTTTCTTAATCGAGCCGAGTGGGCACAGGTTGCAAAATCGTTGGGCATTCTCGCGGATACTAAGATCTTTCTCGATGACACTCCCGGACTCAATGTGCTCGAGATGCGTGCCAAGGCCAGGCGTTTGGTTGCCGAACAAAAGAAGTTGGACCTGATCATTGTCGACTATCTACAATTGATGACCGGCTCGGGTAAACGTGTCGAGTCGCGCCAGCAGGAAGTATCGCAGATCTCGCGCGAGTTGAAAGGACTGGCGAAGGAGTTGAATGTGCCGCTGCTAGCCTTGTCGCAGCTTTCACGCGCACCTGAGTCGCGTTCCGATCACAAGCCACAACTCTCAGACTTGCGTGAATCTGGAGCCTTAGAACAGGATGCCGACGTGGTAACTTTTATCTTTCGTGAGTCGCAATATAAGTCGTCCGAAGATCGCGAGGCAATGACTGATGATCAAAAAGGAGCATCCGAACTCATCATTGCCAAGCAGCGCAATGGGCCAACTGGAAGTGTTAAATTATTCTTTACTTCTAAGAGCATGCGATTCGATCAGCTCTCCACAGAATGGGAGCCTGACTAGATGTAAGCATAAGCTAATGTGAGAAGACACGGGCGTCGATCGGGATGTTGTGCTGAATCTCTTTGACGGTGTAGGACAGCGTTAGCTTGGGGAATTTCTGGCTGACGAAGAAGGGATATTTGACACCGTCAACCTCCTTCCAATTGTCGAAATACATTTCGACTGCATCCGACATCGTGCCAATCTTCATCACCGTATTGCTGCGCACAGGGAGGTACGTTTGCGCGTCGAGATATAGTCTTTCGACTACTCCCGTGGCCGGCTGCAAGTCGAGAACGTACACGTCGCGGTAACCGATCTTGCTCATGCCCGCCAGTGTCACTTTCGCATAATTATTCTTCAATTTGAGTGGTCCGAAGAAGCTAAAGCCGCCTTTAACGTTTCCCAGCGGATACGCCTGGACCATGGTGGCACTCTTGTTCGGAGCTTCCGTGTACGTCTCGAAACTTCCGCCTCTGCTGACTCCGACTACGTCCACGGATCCTTTTACCACCCGGCTCTTTATAGCGTCGACAGCCTTTGCAGCGCCGATTGCTTCGCCATACTTCGCGAGGACTTCATCGACAGGCGGTAGCGGGCCGGAGCTTTCGATCGTACGACCATCTCTGATAGCCACTCCGCTCGATTCACCGCTGAACACGCGAACGCTTCCGGTTTGAGGCTCAGCGATCATCATATTACTCGAGGCGGAAGTGCCACCGGAGCTCCTGTGCTCGCCTGGATTAGCTCCACTCAAGGAGTCGAGCAAGTCTTTGGCCTCATTCCGTACTGACTGATCTGAGTCGCGCGTGAGTGGCTCGAGAATCTGGCGCGCCGCGGCTGGATCTGAACGCCGCAGGTAGATCTGGGCGAGCAACAATGAATAGCTTGAATTGGAAGGTGCGAGTTGGCGCGCCTTTTGGGCCATCTCGAGCGCTTCGTCGAGACGTTCATCAGTGACGAAGTCAACCAACGCGAGTAGATGATGCGCAGGCGCAAAGTTGGGCGCGAGCCCCGTAGCGCGCAAAAGCTGCTCGCGGATGGCGGCAGCGTTCTCTTTAGAGTATTCCTTGATGCGTCCGTCCGGAGCGATGCCTTCGCGGCTCAACACAAAGGCGTAGTAATAGTGAATCAAATAGCTTTGTTGCGTGGTCGTCGCCTTTTGTAAATACTTCTTCGCTTCCGCATAGCGACGCTGACGGACGTACATCGAACCAAGCGATGCGTAAGGAGGGATGAAGCCGGGATCGAGTGCGATGGCTTGTTTGAAAAACTGCTCGGCCTCTTTGTCACGGCCGGTATGCAGCAGCAGATCGCCAAGGTAGTGATTCGCCTCGCCTTCGGAAAGTGTGGTGCGTTGTATGGCGGTGTACGAAGCGTAGGTTTGCGGGTTGTCGACGGCGACGCGTTGAGCCGCAAATTCTCCACGACGCACGTAAGTTTTTAGATCCTGCTCGAGTGTGGCGAGACTAACTCCAAACGAGTCTTCGATCGCTTTCGCAGCGTTTTCGCCTCTACCCACCTGTTGCAGAAATCTTTTGAACTGCTCCTGCCGGCCGTTTTCGCCGAGCATCAGGTAGTGGACCAACGCCCACGATTCTCCGTAAAAGACTCCGGTTTTATCCTGCTCGTTGTAGTGTGGCGAGTTGGTGCCGATCGAGAAGAGAGTCGAGAGCGGCAGGAGCTCGTTTTCGCGCAACAGGCGGATGTAGTGAGAGAGTGGCCCGCCGAGTAAAGCGTCGTTGCCTGTGAATTGAAGCGAGCCGTAGAGCTCGGCCAGACCTTCGTTCAACCACAAGGGCACTCCCGGAACGTTGTCTCTGAGGTGCAGGTGAACATACTCGTGAAAAGCGGTGCTGAACGGATCGCGGTTATCAGGATCGAGCGAAAGTGCGATGTAGTTGACGTCGTCGCCGGGTTGAAAAAATCCGGCGAGGTCAATCGGACGACCCTGGTAGAGAGGTTTGAACGGCGTGAACGAAGCGTCGTCGCGAAAGACGATCACGGTGGTGGGCACGGGTGAGTCGAGAACGTTGCGTGAGACGAGACGTGCGAAGGCGCTGTGAAAGAATTCGAGCCACGCAGCGACTTGACGCAGTTTCTCGGCGTCGGCGTTGCCGATAACGAAGAGGTGATTGGTACGAACGCTGCGCCAGTTGTCTCTTGTTTGCGGCGCCGGAAGAAGACGCGGCTTCGCCTGCACCGCAGTGCCTTGGAGAGCGCACAGCACGGCGAGCAAAAGCGTAAAAAAGAATTTCATAAAATCCTTTTCTGTCGGGGGAGGAGCAGTAAAGGTTTTCGTTGAAAGTTATCTAGTTCTCAAGGCCATGGTCGTCGCGGCGATGGCGATCCATTCGGTCGGTGAGCTTTTGGAGTTTTTCCTCCGTGACTCTTTGCGCATCCGCTAAGACCTTAAACCCTTCAAAGGTAACGGCTGTGAGGCTGGATACAGTCTCTGCGGTTCGGTCCACGATTTTTCTGGTCTCTGCCAGGCCTGCCCAAAATTCCTCTATCTTTACATCAAGCTCGGCCTGCCTTGCATCAAACCGGGCTTGTTGCTGCAGGGACCACTCTACGTGCCTTTCGAATTCTTCGTTAGTCATAAATGAGGATCGATTCTCCTTTTAATCGAGGTTGACGACAGTGTAGCACATTACGCTGTAAACTATTGCCATGTCTTCTTTTAAAGACGAGGAAAACATTCTTGCCCGGCGTCCGACCTGGGCCGAGATCGATCTCAACCACCTTGCTACAAACTTCAGACGCGTCAAGCAGCGCGTCGGCCCGGTAGCGCGCGTAATGGTTGTCGTGAAGGCGAATGCTTACGGTCATGGCGCAGTTGCTTGTGCGCGACGGCTGGTGAACGAAGGCGCCGATTGGTTTGGCGTTGCGCTTCCGGAAGAGGGAATCGAACTGCGCTCAGCAGGGATTACTCAGCCGGTACTTTGCCTCGGAGGTTTCTGGCCGGGCCAGGCTGCGGTTTGCATCCAGCACCAGTTAACACCCGTCGTGTATCGACTCGACATGTTCGAAGCGCTGAATCAGGCGGCGTTGAATGCCGGCGTAGTCGCAGATGTCCACGTCAAAGTCGACACCGGCATGGGCAGACTGGGAATTCGCTTCGATGAACTCACCGAGTTTGTCGCCGCACTCGAGCGCTTTCGCAACGTGCGCATCGACGGCATCATGAGTCACCTTGCTGCCGCCGACGATGCTTCGTGCCAGCCTTTAACGAGCGACCAGATTCAACGCTTTGAAGACGCGGTAGTCGTGTTTCGCGATCACGGTTACCGGCCCACGCACCTGCACCTCGCAAACTCAGCCGGCGTCTACGGGCATCGCGACGCCTGGGGCAACATGGTGAGGCCCGGCGGTGTGTTGTATGGCTTGTGGCGTGACGTTCTTCCTCTCACGATCAACGATCCTGAGTTGCTGCCGGTGATGTCACTGCACACGCGAATCAGTTTGCTTAAGTGGGTCCCGCAGGGCGAGACAATCGGCTACGGCTGTACTTTCGAAGCATCGCGCCGGAGCTTGATTGCGACGCTGCCGGTTGGATATCACGACGGCTACATGCGCGGGCTTTCAAATCGCGCTCACGTCATCGTGCGTGGCATGTATGCTCCGGTTGTCGGACGCATATCGATGGACTTGACCCTCATCGACGTGACTAACGTTTCCGGCGTCGAAGTTGACGACCAGGTGACCCTGCTCGGATGGAACGCAGAGCTAAAGATCACCGCTGAAGATCTGGCGAAAATCGTGGGAACACTCTCGTACGAAGTGACCTGTGGTATTTCCGAGCGCGTGCCGAGAGTTTATTCACATTGACTACGTCTCAGAGCCTCTAATATTATCAAGTCCTTCACGCAGCAGCTTCAGAGAATTCGGCGAACTACAAAGGAGACCCCCTCTAATGACTTATAACGTGAAGCCCGGCGATACGCTCTCAAAAATTGCATCGCGCAACGGGCTGACATTAGCCCAGTTACTTCAAGCTAATCCCCAGATTAAAGATCCAAACAGAATCAAAGTAGGCGACCCGATCAACCTGCCGGACGGTGCGAGCGGTGTGCCTGCCGGCTCAACCGAAAACACGCAGCCTCTTCCTTCCGTCATGAAACCGGTCGCGGCAGCCGCCGGCGCACTCGGCGCAGCTCTCGCTGATGCGTTGGGAACGTTGTCGGCTAAATACGAAACCGGCGGGCGCGGATGTGGCACGGTCTCGACCGGCGCCGGCGATTACGGCGGCGTTTCGTATGGCTCGTATCAGATGGCGTCGAAGATGGGTGTCCCGACCAGGTTTGTCACTCAGTCGGGATTTCCCTGGGCGAAGGATTTTGCGAACCTGACCGCCGGCACCGCGCCGTTCACGGCAGTTTGGAAACGCATCGCAGCCGACCAGCCCGATGACTTTCAGAAAGCGCAGCACTCCTACATCAAGAAAACTCACTACGACCTGCTGGCCGCGAAGATACTCAGCGACAGCGGCCTCGATGTAAATACGAGAAGCCGCGCATTGCAGGATGTGGTTTGGTCCACCGCGGTTCAACACGGTCCCGGAACACCGATCGTAAGTCGCGCTTGCAACTCGTTAGCGTGCAAGACGAGCGATGCCAACTATGATGAACTACTAATCCGCGCGATTTATGCGGAGCGTGGCAGAAGAAAAGCGGACGGTAATCTTGCTTACTTCTCGAAGAGCTCGCCGAGCGTGCAACAAGGCGTGGCTAACCGTTTCAAGAGTGAGTTGCAGGATGCCTTGAAAATGCTCGCGAACGAAACTTGTTAATCCTGAAGATGCCAGACGAATCAGAGCAACTCACCGTTCAGGTTAACGATACAGAGGCGGTCAGTGCGCTTCTGTATCCGGCTGCCAAGAAGGACCGCGCCGGACTGACTGTGTTGTTGGGCCACGGAGCAGGCGCAAACCAGACCAGTGGTTTCATGCGCATGTTTGCGAAAGGCCTCGCCGCGCGCGGTCTCGACGTGATGACGTTTAACTTCATTTACATGGAGCAGGGACGTTCTGTTCCGGATCAGAAGGGAAAGCTCGAGTCATGCTATCGCGCCGTTATCGAAGCTACACTCAAACACAAAAAGCTGAAGAAGAATCGTTTGGTGGTCGGCGGGAAGTCGATGGGTGGGCGCATTGCGTCACAAGTGATGGCCGGCGAAGAGAAGGAGACGTTTGCGGATGACGTCGCGGGGCTCGTGTTTCTCGGTTATCCACTTCCTCTGCCAGGCAATCCAGCGCGGCTGAGAGTTGAACACCTGGAACACATCGGCAAGCCAATGCTGTTTGTCCAGGGCACTCGCGACGCGCTCGGCACGCCTGAAGAGATTCAACCCTATATCAAGAATCTCCGGCCCGCCGCGAAGATATATGCCATTGAAGGCGGCGACCACTCCTTCAAGGCGCCGAAGAAATTCGGTGTGCCACAGGAACAGATCTACGAAGCCGCGATGGACGAAATCGATCGCTGGTCCAGAACTCTTTAGCCACAAAAAGGCACATAAGGCACAAGAAGAAAGCATTCCTTCTTCTCTTTGTGCCTTATGTGCCTTTTTGTGGCTATTTGATCTTTGTGGTGGGAGAGGTACGAGACTGCACAGGTCTCGTACCTCTTAGCGTGGGAGGGATTCCATGTCTACTGCTTTACGAAGTTGTAAGTGATCACTCCTGACACCTTCACCGGTATTCCGCTGATCATCGTCTGTGAGAAGCGCGCTTGCTTAGCAGCCTTCTCTGCTTCAGGAACGAGAAGTGGATGACCAGTACCTTTTGCCGAGAGTACCCGTCCGTCTTCATCAATGAGCACCTGTACAGTGACGGTCCCCTGAAGTCCTATCTGAAGAGCCAACTTCGGATAGGGCGGCCTCGGAAGTGAAATCG
>DATENQ010000354.1:0-5083 GCA_035275005.1 Pyrinomonadaceae bacterium
GTCACGCCCGAGAGCGCCCCGTAAACTGTAAGCAACAGAAACCCAAACAGCAGATACCAGACGACGAAGCGATCGATGGAGTAGTCACTGTCGAGCAGTCGTGATGCGTCCGCGAGCCAACCGGCTTGTGCGCGTCTGGCGAGGAATCGCAAGCCGATCCACACGAGACAGAAGAGCGCCAGCACAGTTCCCTGGATTTGCAGCGCGGCCGGATGCAGGAATGCGTGCGGCAAGTAGGAATACCAGCCGTACTGCTGTAACGCTGCTTTTACAGTCAACACAAGCGCGCAGATAAGCGCTATCTGAAATGCATTGAGCAGAAGCCGCCGGCGATTGAGCCAGAGCAGAAGCAGGAGAATGCCGGCAATCCAGAAGACGCGCTGCGCCTGCGTCCATGTGACTTCCCACGTATTCGCCTGAAACAGACTGACCACGCCGAGCACTATCGAGATCAGCGCGCTGTAGTTCAGCGGCTTAGCGAGAACTTCGCCGCGCTCGTATCGTGAGCTGACGATCGCGGCGATCGCGCAAATCGTTGCATGCGCGAATAGCGCGGTTTGCCATGGGAACGAGAACGGCAGCGCATAAGTAAAGCCATGGGCCAGCGCAAACAGCAGCAACGCCGATCCGATCCACGTAAACGGCAACAGCTTATGCCGCCATGCAATCCAGAAAGCCCCCAGCGAGTAAAGACCATAGACGACCCAAAGAGCGTGATACCCGACAGACCAGGCTCCTAACAACGTCGTGAGTGCGAGACTCACAACACCGATCAAGCACGCGGAGATCAGGTAGTAGTGACTTTCACGTTCTCGCCTGCGTTGCGATAACCACTCCGAAACAACGAGGAAGAGCGCAAAGGCCCCGACGAGCACTTGACCACTCGCGACTGAAAGACTGACTTCGAGCAACGACATCACACGCAGGTTTTGCCAGGTGATGTTGCCTACCACGACCTGACACGTCACGAGGTAAGCGAGAGCAAAGCAGATCGCTGCGATCACGTGCGCAACAGGCAATTCGAGCGCGACGGCGAGCGCCGTGAAGATCGCGAAGTTAAGCAGTGCCGAGGGCACGATGCCGGCAGGGTTGGGCCATGCCAGCATCATCCCCGCCAGCACAATCATCACGCCGAGAATTCCGAGCGCGGTACCGGTGGTTCTTGAAGCGACCAGTTCTTTGTTGTTGATCCTGCGCCACAGGATTGTTCCCGTAGCGAGCATGGGCAGGCCCCACAGCGTCACGAGCGGCGCAAGGTACATCATCGATATGCCCAGCGGTCCCGACTTGTAAAGCAGCAGACCAAACGGCAACAGCGCCGCGAAGCTCATCGTGCCGAGAATTGTGAAGACCGTGGTGGTTTCGCTCGCGTCAATCTCGCGATCGTCGAGCACTATGCGCAACGCGAGCCCAACCGTGACGACGTAACACGCAACGGGAAACGCGCCGAGCAGGACCAGCAGCGCGGGCGAAGTATCAACTGCCGCGAAGTGACGCACGAGCAGTTGCCCGACAGAAGATCCGAGCACACCCGCTGACAGAATATGCGCGCAACCGGGCGTGATAACGCGGCCCGCAAAATAAACGAGACAAAGAAAGATTGCCGGCGCGAGCAACTCGCTGCCAATTACGAGGGCGCCTGACGTGTTGCTGGCTGAAACTGCCGCAATCGCGAGAAAGTTCAGCGGCACAAGCAGCGTGGCGATCGTGAGAATGCCCCGGCTCGTCGTCGGCAGTTTCCAACGATGCTCGGTGTACAAACCGATTCCGAAAAGGATCGCGGTAACAGTCGTGAAGATCAGAAATTTCAGAACTGGAATCTGTGATATCTGTGCCCACAAACTCACGACGAGCGCAGTCGAGCAACCGATGATCAGCAGACCGCCAATGATCTCGCCCCAACGAATGTTGCTCTCTTCCATGAAGGAGTTGAGCACTTCTGAAAAGGGACGTCGTGGCGGGCGCGGCGGTGGAGTGGGTCGTTCGTATCTCGGCGGCAGCGGTTCGTCATCAGTGATGAACGTTGGAACAGGTTGGATTATGATCTCGTCATCACTTGCAATAAGCGCAGCAGTTACGACTGAAGGCACTTCGGCAGGCGGTGGCGTCTCAATTGGTTTAGGTGGAACCGGCGTCGGAGGTGGAACTGGCGCGCTTGCCGGCGCCGTCACAGGGGGAGTAAGGCTGGCTCGCTCCGCGCGGATGCGTCTTATCAGTTGATTATATGTGTGGTCATCTATCTTGCCGTCGACGTAGAAAGTGATGATTTGGCGTTCGGTTATATCCAGATCGTCGACGGGTTTAACGCTCGGCTCGAACACACGCGTGGTCTGGCGACGGTTCGTTGTGCTTGTGTCATCCGAAAATAAAAAGCGCAGGATAGCGGCGACAAGCAGCCAGATGCCGTGGCCGACAACGGTCATGATCGCCAGGAAGATGAATAAAAAGAACAGTGACAGGAACAGGAATTCCATGATTCTTTGCTCCGTTCGCGGTCGCCCCTACTTAGGCTGTGCTATAACATTTTTGCTCCCCGGCCAAGTACTATGAACCTCTTCGACGCTATCTTCGCACAAAACCCATCTTCGCCCGCGATCTGTTTTGGCCGGCGCATAATCACCTATAGTGAGTTGCGTGCCGAAACGCTCAGGATAGCCGGCGTGCTCCAACATCTCGGCGCCGGAGCGGGCGACCGTGTGGCGCTGCTGCTTCACGACTCACCTGTATTCATCGAGGCGTTTATCGCGACGTGTTCGCTGGGCGCGATTGCCGTCCCTATCAACATGGCGCTGCGCGCCGATGAACAGTGTTCGATCCTTCACAACTCCGGGGCGGCCCTGGCGTTTATGGAATCTGACACCTGCAATGCATTGCTGACACATGCGCCGGAAAAGCTGCGTCATCTGAAGAATATTGTTTCGATTAAACCAAACGACGAGCCGGATGGAGACCGTGTTTCTATCAGCGAGAGGCAACTGCGAAATCCGCCACTCACGATCTATGACCTGATGGATTTGCTGGATCAACCTGGCGCAGACACGCAACCAGAGTTTCCGCAGCCGGAACGAGACGATCCGGCTTTCATACTCTACACGTCGGGCAGCACCGGCGAACCAAAAGGCGCGGTCCACTGCCAGTCAGATATCTTCTACACAAACGAAACTTTCTGTCACGAAGTTTTGCGACTGACGCCGCAGGATCGTCTTTTCTCTTCGTCGCGATTGCCCTTCGCTTATGGTCTGGGAAACAGTTTCTCGTTTCCACTCCTGAACGGAGCAACCACGATTCTCTGTTGTGAGAAGCCATCACCCGATCTGATCGCCAGGCTCTTCCAGGACCAACGTCCGACGATTTTTTTTGGAGTTCCGGTGATCTACAACCTGCTGCTCGAGTATCACCGCCGCGGTAGCAAGCTCGACTGTTCGAGTCTGCGTTTGTGCGTGTCGGCGGGCGAAGCGTTGCCGGCCTATCTCGGCGAGGAATGGGAAAGAGAGTTTGGCGTGCAGTTGATCGATGGAATCGGTTCGACAGAGATGCTGCACATGTTTATGTCGAACCACGAAAACGAGGTGCGCTACGGCAGCAGTGGCCGCTTGCTCAAGGGTTACGAAGCGCGACTGCTTGACGAGCACGGTGAACCCACACCTGATGGCGTTGAAGGCGACCTATGGATCAAAGGCGATAGCGCCGCGCGTGGTTATTGGGAGAATCCGGAAGCCACGGCAAACACTTTTGTCGATGGATGGGTTCGCACCGGAGATCTTTATCACTGCGACAGTGATGGGTTCTGGTTTCACATGGGCCGGAGTGACGACTGTTTCAAATCGAGTGGACAGTGGGTTTCGCCGGTTGAAGTGGAAGGTGCGTTGTTGCGGCACACGGGAGTTGCGCGGGTGGCGGTGGTGGAAGATTTTGACTCCGATCAACTTGCGTGTGCGTGTGCGTTTGTTGTGAAGCAGGAGGTAGAATTTGATTCAGGTCAACTTGAGCAGGAGTTGCGCAAACTGTTGAGCCAATCGCTGCCGCGATTCAAGCAACCGCGCCGGTATGTTTTCGTTACTGAGCTGCCGTACACGGCGACGGGCAAGATCCAGCGATTCAAGCTGCGCCGGAAGTTACGCGCAAACAACGCTAAACCATGAAAAGTATTCAAGAGACGTACGCGCCGAATCTCGCCTGTTTTGGTTGTGGGCCGGCGAATCCAAAGGGCTTGCACGTGCGCAGCTTTCCGGATGGCGACGAGGTTGTTGCCGAGTGGCAGCCGAGCCGGGAGTACGAAGCGTTTCAGGGGATGTTGAGCGGCGGCATTATCGGCACGCTGCTCGATTGTCACTGCAACTGGTCGGCAGCCTGGCACCTGATGAAGAAGACGGGCGCTGACAAGCCGCCGTGTACAGTCACTGCTGAGTATGCGATCAAGCTTTTGCGCCCGACGCCGACGGACGGACCGATAAAGCTCGTCGCGCGCGTGGTCGAGTCAACTGACGATCGCGCGGTTGTTGAAGGCGAGTTGATCGCGCATGACAAGGTTTGCGCCACGTGTCGTGGAACTTTCGTGGCTGTAAAACCCGGCCACCCTGCGTATCACCGATGGTAGGAAAGGTTTCTCACGCAAAGGCGCAAAGTTGCAAAGATAATTTGCTGCAATAGAGGTCCCTATGGCGGAAATGATTCATCGTCCTCGTCGACTTCGTAGAAACGACGCGATCCGTTCACTCGTGCGCGAGACGCGCCTCGCGCCCGAGAATTTCGTGCTGCCTCTGTTCGTCTGCCCGGGCACCGGTGTGCGTCGCGAAATCTCATCGATGCCGGGCGTGTACAACCTCTCGATCGACGAAACAACGAAAGAAGTTGCGGCTGCGTACGATTTCGGCGTTCGCAGCATCATCCTGTTCGGCCTGCCGGAATCGAAAGATCCATACGCGTTGGGCGCGTACGCGGAAGACGGAATCGTGCAGCAGGCAATTCGCGCCATTCGGCAGTCGTCACCGGAAGTGATCATCATGGCGGACACGTGCCTGTGTGAATACACGTCGCACGGTCATTGCGATGTGGTTCGCGGCCGTGAAGTTATCAACGACGA
>DATENQ010000355.1:0-10755 GCA_035275005.1 Pyrinomonadaceae bacterium
CTGCACCTGCCCCATCGGCACCGCATTTCTCCGCTCTTCATTGATCGCCTGCCACACCATCTCCGAAATCAAAAGCTGCGAATGAAACGTCTTATTCAGCTTCTCAATCCGCGCCGCGAGATTTACCACATCGCCAATCACGGTGTACTCGCGCCGCAACGTCGATCCAATGCTCCCGGTCACAGCTTCTCCGGCGTGTAACCCAATCCCCACAGTCGTCGGCAGGATCGTTCCCGCATTAACCTCCTGTTGCACGCGCGCCAGGATCTCCCGCGCCGCCTCGACCGCATTAGCGCAATCCTTCCCATCCGACAGCGGCGCGCCAAACACCGCCATAAATCCATCACCTAAAAACTTGTTGATGATCCCATGATGGCGATTGACGATCTCAATCATGAACTCAAACAACGACTCCAGATACTCGACCACTTCCTCCGGACTTCTCTTCTCCGCAAATCCGGTGAAGTCGCGTATGTCGAGAAACATCACGCACACATTCTTGTTCTCGCTTCTCAGATCCGGTTTTAGATCCATCAGCTTCGTCATCACTTCCGGTGAAACGTACTCGCCGAAAGTTCTCGAGATGCGATTGCGTTCCTCGACTACGGAAAACGAGTTGAGAATACGTTTGCGTATCTGGAGCGTTACCAGCCCGGTCACCACACCGCACAGGAAAAGCAGAAAACCTTTGAACACGTGATGCGGAACACCAGAGAGGATCGGTTCAACGCCTACACCCGAAGTTGTCCGGATGAAATAGAGCGCGAGTAGCGTGTACTCCACTCCCGCCACAGCGCCTGTGAAAATGCAGAGCCTGAAATTCAGGCGTAACGCAGACAGCGAGATGAACACCGGATAGAGAAACGCCGCCGGCGTAAACAAGGTGTAAATGGGACCAAGAAAATACGAGCCGACAATCATTCCCGCCGTGGGAATACTCGTCTCCACAAAAGCGCTCACATACTTCAGACTGGCGATCGGTTTGCGCCGTTTTTTGATGAGACGGGTCAGGGCTGTGCGCTCGATGATCAGGTAAGTGAGGTTTGCGCTAAAGATGATGAACACCGCCAGCAGGAAGCTGCGGAGATTGCCATGAAACGCGCGCTCAAACTCGTCCCAAAAGATCGGAATCAATGTAAGAACAAGCAGCAGCGCGCTAATAATCGCTCCGATCAAAATCGAGACGCGCAGTCGATCGCTCTTCAGACTCTCGAACGCGAACTCTTCCCTAAACGCATCTACAGTCGCAGTGTTTCGATTGCGCTGGATGATTCGTCTGGCAATTGACATGGAGGCACCTCAACCAACTCGTTTGGCCGCGCCGCTTTGCAGCCGTTCACTAGAAACGATCGCGCGTTTGTGCCAGCCGCGACCAACTTCTCCGCCCGGGTCGGCAACGCTGACCTCGAAAAGATAGAGCCTGCCTTCACGACCAGCATAGCGTGCGGTTGCCGTAACTTCTGCGCCCAGCGGCGTGGGCGCCGTGTGACTTATATCGACTGTAACGCCGACCGACAACTCGCCTGGTCCAAGCAAAGACTGGAGCACGCGCCCGGCGGCAATCTCCATCAGCGCTATCATGCGGGCCGTAGCCAGCACTGGCGGAAACTCGTCTCCAGTCTGACTCGAGATCGAGCTCGCCAGATCCTGTGGACCAACTACGAGAGTGGCCGTTCCGATGGTATTAAGTTCCGGTTCGTCTTGGTTTGACATAGGCGAACATTTTACTCGCGCAAAGGCGCAAAGGCGCAAAGAAAAGACGCAAAGAAGAGCCGGCTCTTAATCTTTGCGTCTTTCTTTGCGCCTTTGCGCCTTTGCGCGAGAAATTCTTTACGAAGTCGGTGATTCGGAAGGAACGGGCGTCTCAACGATCACGCCTTTTTGCGAGCGGCGTGAGCGGAAGAACGAGGTGCGATCCAGGACCTTCTCCTGAAATTCTTCGAGGTAAAGATAAATAACGGGCGTGATGTAGAGCGTGATGAACTGCGAAACGACCAACCCGCCAACCACAACCAACCCCAGCGGCCGGCGCGACGATCCATCCGCACCATAACCAAGCGCGATCGGCACGGCGCCAAACACTGCCGCCAAAGTCGTCATCAGAATCGGACGGAAACGATCCATACTCGCATCGTGAATCGCTTTGTCCGCAGCCTCACCCGCTTCAACGCGCTGGCGCGCGAAGTCAACGATCATGATGCCGTTCTTCTTGACGATGCCCATTAACATGAACATACCGACGAACGCATAAAGCGACGCCTCCGCCCCAAACACGATGAGCGTCAACAAGCCGCCAACAAGTGCCGTCGGCAACGTTGAAAGCACAGTCAACGGATGCACGTAACTCTCATAAAGAATCGCGAGAATCACATACATCACAAATACCGCCAGTGCCATCAGGATCGTCAAACTGGTAACCGTGCGGCTAAACGTCAGCGCCTCGCCTTGCAGCTCCGCGCGCACGCCCTGTGGAACTATCTCCTGCGCCGACTTAGTGATGAAATCGGTCGCATCACCAAGAGCCACGCCAGGCTTGAGGTTGAACGAGAGCGTCATGCTGGTGAACTGATTTAAGTGGTTCACTGATTGTGGACCAAGCGTCTTTTTCCACGTGACCAGCTCGCTGAGCGGCACGAGCCGCTGGCCGTCGTCTGACTTGATATAAAGCAGCGAAAGATCCTCAGGCTTCTCCCGCACCGAATCTTCCATCTCGAGGATGACCTGATACTGATCCTCAGGTTGCTTGATCAGGTAGAGATAATTTTGCGAGTAAGCATTGCGCAGCAACGTCAAAATTCTGGCTTCGGAAACACCGTAGGTTTTCGCCTGCTCGCGGCGAATGTCGATATTAAGGTTCGGTGTGTTGTTGTAGAGGTCCGACGAGACGCTGAGAAAGAGCGGCGACGGTCTCAGTTTCGCCAGCAGTTTTTGACCAGTGTCGTAAACCTGATTTGGATTCACACCGGAAACTGTGAACGAATATTGCCCCTGCGTCTGATTTGTAACACCCGTGCTGATCTCCAGCACCGGCCATGGCCGCAGGAAGGTCATGATTCCCGGAATCGTGTTGAGCTTGCCCATCATCTCCGCGGTCACGTCGGCAATGGGTCTCCGTTTATCAGGTGGTCCAATATAGGTGAAGGTAATGCCCGTGTTTGACGAAAGAAAACCGGTCGCGCCTGTCAGCGTGAAGTCAGTGATGACATTCGGATCCTGGTGCAACATTCGATCGACCTGATCCTGGTAGTCGCGCATCTGTTTCGGTGACGAACCTTCCTGAGCGATAAACGCGCCGAAGATGACACCACTGTCTCCCGGCGGCAGGAAGCTCTTTGGCACGAGCATGAACAACCAGATCGTGCCTCCCAAACAGACGGCCCAGATCACGAGGGAGATCCAGCGATGACGCAGGAACCACCAGAGCGATCCACCATACAAACCGAGCACGCGTTTCTCGATACCGCCGATGACGCGCTCTACCCACGTCTTCTTTAATCCGTGGCCCCGTTCTTTCAAGAGGCGCGCGCACATCAGCGGCGTCAGTGTTAGCGATACCAGGCCTGACGCAAGAATCGCGATGACGATCGTAATCGCAAACTCGCGAAAGATTCGTCCGACGAGGCCCGTCATGAACACGAGAGGTATGAACACAGCCGCGAGCGAGATCGTCATCGAGACAATCGTGAAACTGATTTCCTTCGCGCTGTTGATAGCTGCTTCAAAAGGTAGCTCGCCGCGCTCAATACGACGCACAGTGTTTTCCAAAAACACGATCGCATCGTCGACGAGAAAGCCGATCGCCAACGTCAACGCCATCAACGAAAGGTTGTCGAGGCTGTACCCGAGCGCGCGCATCGCCATGAACGTGATCAGCAACGACAGCGGCAGCGCAACCACGGGAATCAGCGTGTCAGTCACTCGGCCAAGAAACGCAAAGATGACGATCACGACGAGGACGAAAGCGATGATCAGCGTTGCCTGCACATCAGCAACGGAGTGGACAATGCTCGCCGCACGATCGTAGACCGGTACGATATCGATCGAACCGGGTAGCTCCGCACGGATAGCCGGCAGAATTTCATGGATCGATTTCGACACCTCAATAGCGTTTGCGCCGGCGCGGCGATTCACTGCGATGACTGTAGTCGCCGCGGGCACCTGACGGTCACGCACCCAAAAGCGCATGTTTACGCGTTCGTCCTGTACCGAGTCTTTGACTGTGGCCACGTCGCGGAGATACACCGGCGCGTTGTTCGTCCCCCCGACGATCAGGTTCGCGTACTGTTCGGCAGTTTCGAGCTGCCCTTGCGGTCGCAGGATCGCGGTTTGTGACGAACTGTCCAACTGGCCCGCGCCCGCGTAACTCGTTCCATTCCTAATCGCCGCATTGAGATCGTCGATCGAAATGCCGCGCGCCCACATCGCCGACGGATTAGCTTTGATACGAATCGCCGATTTGGTTCCGTAAACGTTTACCTGCGACACGCCGGGCAGGATGCTCAGCCGCTGGCCCACCTGCGTACTCGCATAGTCGTGCAACTGGCCGGTCGTCACCGAGTTGCTGACCATTGCGATATACATGATCGGCTGATCGTTGGGATTGGTCTTCGAATAAGTCGGTGGCGATGGGAGATCCGCGGGCAGACTGCTGATCGCTTGTGATATCGCAGTCTGCACGTCGGTTGCGGCGGCGTCGATGCTCTTCTCGAGCGCGAACTGAAGCGTAAAGCTTGCGAAGCCCTGGGTGCTCCGCGAAGTCACGACCTCGAGCCCGTTGATCTGCATGAACTGGCGCTCGAGCGGCGTTGCGATGTTGTTCGCAACCGTATCCGGACTCGCGCCCGGATAACCGACGCTCACCTGGATTACGGGATAATCGACGGCGGGTAGATCGTTTACGGGCAACTGACGATAACTCAGCACTCCGAAAAGGATCACCGAGAGAGTCAGCACCGCGGTCATTACCGGCCGCCGGATAAATGGTTCAGAGAGATTCATGACTTCGATCCGTCTGTAGCCACTGTGGCCGGATTCTCTGGTTGCTGGACAACTACTTTGTCCCCGGGCGTGACGCCGAGCTGTCCGTTGATCACGACTTTTTCTCCGGCCGCGACACCTTTCTCGACGACGATCAGATCGCCTTGTCGTTGGCCCAACGAGACGGTGCGTTGCTCGGCGGTGGAATCAGGTTTTATGACGTAGATGTAGGAACCGGCCGCGGACATCTGTGGCGCCGAAGCAGGAACAAGCACCGCGCCATTCACTCTTCCGAGCAACAATCGAATATTGACGAAACGGCCAGGCCAGAATCTGTGATCGGGATTTGGCAGCGTTGCGCGCAAGGTGACTTGTCCTGTTTCCGCTTGCACGGCATTGTCGATGAAAGTAAGTGGACCAGAGACCGGATCATTTACTGAGTCCGGAAGTCGAACTTCAGCGCTGAGCGTGCCCGCGCGCATCTGCTCCTGCACGGCGGTCAGATTGTTTTGCGAAATCGAGAAGTCTGCGTAGATGGGATCGATCCGTTCGATCACCAGCAGCGAGTTACTGGGCGCAGTGCCTCCGGATTCGGAATTGCTCGGGCCGCCGGGGTTCACGACATTTCCGATGTCGACCAGACGCTGTCCGGCACGACCGTCAATGGGTGAATGAATGTAACAATAACTGAGCTGGACCTTCGCAGTCTCGATCGTGGCGTTGTCGGCTTTGAGCGTCTCGTCGGCACTATGCACTGCCGCGCGCGCGGCTTCCGTGTTGGCTTTTAGCGAATCGTAATCCGCGCGCAGTTGTCCGTATTGCTCGCTCGGCACTACGCCCTGCTCGACGAGAGTGGCATACCTTTGAACTTGTGCGCGGCCCCAGTTTTCACGTGCAACCTCGCGCGCCAGGTTCGCCTCAGCCTGTTTTTTGGCGGCAACATTTTTGGCGAGGTTGGCCTGCGCTTGCTTGAGATTCGCTTCGAAGGGTCGCGGATCGACAGTGAAGAGCAGTTGGCCTCTCTTGACGTTGGCGCCGTCGGTAAAATGGATCTTAGTGATGCGTCCGGAAACCTGTGGCTGAATTGATACCGTTTCCCGCGCGACGATTTTGCCGAGCGCGTCCATGTAAGTCGAAACATCCTGGGAGACTGCGGTGCTGACGACAACGGGCGCTGGGGGACGTTGGAAATTCGGCTGTGCCTTATTTACACAACCGGCGAGAGTGGCACACAGTCCACTAATAGCCAGGAAAATTCCCAGACGATAAAGAAAGCCCTGCTCGAAATTCATACGAGTTCTTTTTCCTTAGCTCAACAGCGTCCAACGGAAGACGACTGAGTTTTCGGGTTTCTGTGGGTACGATACCGCGTGCAATTTTGTTGCGCACGCGGTCGCCGCCGGGAAGCGCCTCTCCATTGTGCCATTACGGACACAGAATACTAAGCGCACCTGATTAAAGGTGTGTTAAGCGGACGTAAAAATTTGTTAAGAATTGTGAATTAGCCACGGATGAACACGGATGAAACCCGGATCAGAATAGGTGTCATCTGTGTTCATCCGTGGCTCATTCATAGCAAGCTTGCAAGTTGGACCTACAATAGGACATCATACGCGGCTGTTAATCCTTCTCTCGCGCATCGACGGTGATGCGCCCCGCGCATAGGCGTTGGACGTTTGGATGGTTCGAGAGCAGGTTTGTTTCACACTTCGAAGCGGCTCTTTTGAGAGCATCCGAACCTGATTCTTCGAACGCTACCGTTCGCCGAAGCTAAATCCGATTCGCAGCTTCTTTCATTTTTTAATCCAAAGGAAAAAGGATCTGTTTATGGCAAAGAAACTTTATGTTGGTAACCTCTCTTTCCAAACTACCAGTCAGGATCTGCAGGAACTGTTTTCTCGAGCTGGAACGGTTGAATCAGCGAGCGTGATTGAAGACCGCAATACCGGACAATCGAAAGGATTTGCGTTCGTCGAAATGTCGACTGAGGAAGAAGCGACGTCAGCGATCGACCAATTCAACGGCAAGGAATTCGGTGGCCGCAATTTAACTGTAAATGAAGCACGACCACGCGAGAACCGCCCTGGTGGCGGCGGTGGCGGACGTGGCTTTGGCGGCGGCGGTAATCGCGGCGGCGGTTATGGTGGCAATCGTGGCGGCGGCGGCAATCGCGGTGGCGGTGGTCAAGGACGTCGCTCCGAGCCGCGCTGGTAACGCTTTTCGTACTGCGTGTAATTCGGTAGTGTCGCAGTTTTGTAATTTTCTGTTGCGCAACACTCTGTTCTCAGTTGCTATGTGGTTAGATAGGCACTGGAAGAGGTTGCACAGAGAAATTCAACTGCGACCACTACCGAATTTTGTTTTAAAGGAACGTGAATGAAATCAGAAGTACGCGGGGAAACGAAGGCAGCGAGAGAACAAACAGGCGTTAACTGGGCAAATGGAATCTTTCTGATCTTTGCACATCTTGCGGCGATAGCAGCTCTCTTTTTCTGGAGCTGGCCGGCTGTGATTACCGCAATTGTCCTTTACTGGATTGGCGGAAGTCTTGGCATCGGCATGGGATATCACAGGTTGCTCACCCATCGCGGTTATAAAGTTCCAAAACCAGTTGAATACTTTCTTGCGATATGCGGCACGTTGGCCCTTGAGGGCGGACCGATTCAGTGGGTCGTGACGCATCGCATTCATCATGCGCACGCGGATCGTGACGGCGATCCACATACGCCACGCGATGGCGGCTGGTGGGCGCACATTGGCTGGATATTGTGGGGCACGGCGCAGAATCACGACCAGGCCACTCTCGCTCGCTACGCACCCGATTTAATAAAGGATCGCTTTTACCGTTTGCTGAATAACTTCTATTACGTTCCTCTTTTGTTAGTAGGCGTGGGACTTTTTATTTTTGGAGGCTGGGGCGTGATGCTGTGGGGAGTTTTCCTACGGGTGACACTGGCCCTGCACGCAACGTGGCTCGTCAATTCCGCCACTCACCTGTGGGGAAAAAGAAGATTTGAAACCGATGACGATTCACGCAACAGTTGGTGGGTAGCGTTGTTATCATTCGGCGAGGGATGGCACAACAACCATCACGCTCATCCTACCTCGGCGCGTCACGGTCTGCACTGGTATGAGATCGATATAAACTGGCTTGGTATTCGTGCCTTACAGTTTCTCGGATTGGCCCATAGTATCAAGCGCCTTCGTTTCAATCGCGCTGCTTCGGCGTGGCAGATGGTGAGCAGTCGTGTGAGATGGGCCGCGGACGAACGCGGATGAACACGGATCACAATACGCGTTTATCTGTGTTCATCCGCGGTTAAATAAATCCACTTCGCGAAGAATTCTTTCAAGCTCTTTCCGTTAGCTTCTTCCATTGCGGCGACGAAGTCGGTGGTGACTACTGACTTGCCGAAATGTCTTTGAGTGAAGAGCCGCAGACCGTTCCAGAAATTACGCTCCCCCATCTCCTCGCGCAGCAAGTGCAAGACGTAAGCACCTTTGTCGTAAACGAGCGTGCGATCTTCGCGCGTTGGGTGTAGCCAATCTGGAAAGACGAGCGACTTGTCTTTACCTGCTGCTCGCACTTTCTCGTAATTTTCGCGATACGTGTCGATCTCGCGCATGTAAGCGGCGCGGCCGAAGCGATGTTCGAGATATGCCGCGGCGATGAAAGTCGCGATTCCTTCGTTGAGCCAGAAGTGGTTCCAGTCGCGGCAGGTCACCATGTTTCCCCACCACTGATGCGCAAACTCGTGCGCCGCAAGCCAAATGTCCTGCTCGTTCTTTAACACTTCCTCGCCGTACTTCTCTTTCAAAGCCGTGAAAGTGTCCATCTCCTGCTCGACACCGCCGGCTGCGAGCACCTGCGTATATGTTTTGTCGGAATACTTAACACCCGCGCGTTCTTCGAAGAAGTCGAGCATGTCGGGCGTGTCGCGAAAGATGCGGCGCACTTGATCCTCTGTATAGTTTGTCGCGAAGTATTGAAGCTCGACGTTTCTTCGTTTCTCCTTGATGACGTGAAACGGACCGGCGGCAAAGCCGAAGATGTAGGTTGGAATAGCATTATCCTGTTTCCACTCGGAGACGCGTTTATTGTTTGGCAGTGTGCGTTGAGAAACGAGCCTGCCGTTGGCGACTGGCGTTAGGCTCGCGGGCAGGATGAGTTTGAACGTCAACGTCGCTTTGTCCGATGGATCGTCCACGCAGACCAGCCACTGGCTGGTGGAAAAAATCGTGTAGACCTGTTGTCGATCGGGGAAAAATCGAATGCCGTATTTTGGTGTGCCGTGAAAATCGATCTCGATCTCTCGCACTCGCTTCTCGGACGGTAACGACACGCGCAACCGGCGATCGGCGACTGAAAACTTTAGCGGCGCGCCAGCTGCACGAACCGAATCGATCGTGAGATCACCACAATCAAGCTCGACCGTTGTCGACGTTGTTTGGAAGCGGATCAGAACTGATCCTTTCACGGACTTTCCGGCTATGTCAGGCTCGAGTGTCGCCGAATAATGCGACACGTCCGTATCGGTGGGTATTGCCGCGTGACCCACGACACTCGCCACCAGGATCAGTACAAGACATGCAAACAATCTTTCTGACATACTCCTCCTTCCGGAGCATTCTATGACAGTTCTCGAAACCCAACGATTATCGCTGCGCGAGTTAACCAGCGACGATGCGCAGTTTATCCTGAAGCTGCTTAACGAGCCTTCGTTTCTGCGCTACATCGGAGACAAACAGGCCAGAAATCTCGAAGATGCGCGGCAGTACATTCTGAATGGTCCAGTCGCAAGTTACGAACGAAATGGCTTCGGGCTCTATGTGGTTGAGCTCAAGGAATCATACACGCCGATCGGGATGTGCGGGTTGCTCAAACGAGAAGAACTGCCCGATCCCGACATCGGCTTCGCTTTCCTGCCTGAGTTCTGGAGTCAGGGATTTGCGTTTGAAGCCGCCGCGACGTTGTTACAGGACGCGCGTGAAAGATTGAAACTTGAACGAATCCTGGCGATTACGAGTCTTGATAACGACGCATCGATCAAGCTGCTGCAACGGCTGGGATTCAGATTTGATGGGGTTATAACCCTTGCTGCTGGTCGCGAGCAGGTCAAATTATTCACAAAGACTTGAGTCCAGGCTCCTCATATTTACTCCGAATGTCCGGCCCAGTCCGGGAATCAAATCTATCTCGCAAAATCATAGTGTGATGTTTTCTGACTACTCGCCACTCCAGGGTGACGATAGGCTGAAGTCATTAACTCCGGCCGTCACTCGGAAACGAGTAACTTACTATTTATAAGGAGAATGGTAATGAAACGCTTTACGAAAATACACGTTCTAATGTTAACCCTCTTAATGTTGTTGGGAACGATCCCCGCGGCAGCCGTCGAGCGCCCCTTCGCTATTAACGGGTCTGGCGTCGCGACTCTTATCACTGATCCATCGGGTAACCCGATTGGCTCCATCGCCACCGGTGCGGGCACGGCAACTCACCTCGGTCAGTGGACCGTCACCGGGAACCCCAAATACACTCCCGACAGCAACGGCGTAATCCACTCCAGCGGAGAGGCAACGCTTACTGCTGCCAACGGAGATAAGCTTAATTTCACGATTGACGGAATCCTGGATCCAATCGCAGGTGTTGATCAGGGGGCCTTCTACTTCGTAGGAGGCACGGGCCGGTTCGAGGGAGCGAGTGGCAGCGCTAACTTTGTAGTGACCATTAACCAGCTAACCGGCGCTTACCAGTTAACCGTCGTCGGCAAGATC
>DATENQ010000356.1:0-18896 GCA_035275005.1 Pyrinomonadaceae bacterium
GACTTGTTCTATTTTCAGTTGTCCAATTACTCGGAAGCGGTCTTGGCGGCGGTGTCCGATTGACCTGCCGGCTTGTTGGGCTGCGGTGTGATGCGCAGGTACGGCTTTGGTGCTCTCCAGCCGCTCGGGAATTTCTCCTTCGCAGCTTCGTCGGAAATCGATGGAACGATGATCACGTCGTCGCCGTCTTTCCAGTTCACCGGTGTAGCAACGCTGTACTTCGAGGTCAATTGCAGTGAATCGATCACGCGGAGGATCTCGTCGAAGTTACGTCCGGTGCTGGCCGGGTAAGTGATCATCAGTTTGACCTTCTTGTCAGGACCGATGACGTAAACCGAGCGGACCGTGAACACGTCGCTGATTTCCGGATGGATCATGTCGTAAAGCTCCGCGATCTTGTGATCCGGATCTGCGATGATCGGGAAATTGAGTGCCGTGCCCTGGGTTTCCCTGATGTCCTCAGCCCAGCGTTTATGCGAATCCGTTGGATCGACACTAAGTCCAATCACTTTTACGCCGCGCTTTTCGAAATCGGGTTTGCAGCGCGCCACGTATCCCAGCTCGGTCGTGCAGACCGGGGTGAAATCTTTCGGGTGCGAGAACAGTACCGCCCAGCTATCGCCAAGCCACTCGTGAAAACGAATGGGGCCTTCAGTAGTGTCAGCTTCAAAATCGGGTGCTATGTCTCCAAGTCGTAGGGCCATTTGTATCTCCTTCTTCCTTCGGAAAAAACCGATTCCCGGTGTTCTGACCGGGAAGTAGGGGTGCAGAATTAAGTTGTCTTTGAGCCACTTTTACAACTATTGCCTGCGACAAGTCAAACCGCGAGAGGTCCGTGTTATAAATAGGTCCTATAGGATTTATAGGACATATATGAAACTCGCACTTAACGGCGCCACGACCATGAAGGCTGACCTTGCCACCGACTTGCAGGCAGCCAAAGCAGCAGGCTTCGACTACCTCGAAATCTGGGCTTCCAAGCTCAGGAAGTTTCTCAAAGAACGCTCCGCAGACGAGCTCAAAAATCTCTTTTCCGAGTCTGGCCTGTCGCCGTTGAGCATTAACTCGATCGAGCACGTCACCTTTCGCGATGCTCCCGCGTACGAAGCGATCAAGCGCGAGTGCGAAGAGTTGAGCAGCATTGCGGGCCGGATTGGTTGTCCGTGCATCGTCGTTGTGCCCGGTCGACTGCCGCAAAGCGGCGCCTCGCGCGCAGAGATCATCACAGAATCGATCGAAGTCTTAACTGAACTGTGCGACATCGCCGCAGCTCACAACGTGTCGCTCGCCTTCGAGTTTCTCGGACAACCCGATTGCAGTGTTCCTACGCTTAATCTGGCCGCTGCGATCGTGCGTGAAACAAATCGAAAGAATTTAGGGCTCGTCATCGACAGTTTTCACTTCTACGCCGGCAATTCAATTTTCCACTCAATCGAGAACCTCGATCCGAACCTGATTCAGATATTCCACATCAACGACGCTGAAGATCTGCCGCGCGATCAGTTGGAAGATCGGCACCGGCTGTTACCTGGTCTCGGTATTCTGCCGTTACGCGAAATGATTACGGCGTTCAGAAGCATCGGTTACGACAAAGTCGCGAGTGTTGAGATCTTCCGGCCCGAGTACTGGGAGCGAGATCCGTTTGAATTGGCCCGCGATGCGTACGCGGCGACCAAACGCGTGCTGGCTGAAGCATCAATATGAGCAGCAAAGTAAAAATCGGAATCATCGGCGCGGGTTATATCGCTGAAGTTCATGCCGGAGTGCTGTCGCGTGACGAGCGCGTTCAACTTGCGGCCGTGACTGACGTGCTTCCCGAGAAAGCTGTTCGACTCGCGGGCACTCACAAGGCCACCGCCGTTGCCACGGCGCTCGAAGTGCTGGAAAGGTGTGATGCGGTTTTCATAACCACTCCAAACACGCAGCACGTTTCCTTGACGATTGCGGCTATAGAAACAGGCAAACACGTCTTTTGTGAAAAGCCACTCGCGACCAACATCGCGGACGCGCAAAGAGTTTTCGACAAAGCTGAGAATAGTCGCGGCGTTTTTCAGGTGGGTCACAATCGTCGCTTCGCGCCTGTGTATGCAACGCTGAAACGCATGCTCTCGGAAACGCACGTGCCGCACTCCGCACACGTCAAGATGAATCGCGGTGAGCTACTCAAACCCGAATGGACCGGTGACCCTGAGATCACGGGCGGCTTTCTTTACGAGACGCCGATTCACATGTTCGACATGATGCGTTTTCTCTTTGGTGAGATTGAGAGCCTGCACGCGATCGGCTCGACGCACGAGTACAAGGAGGTTGATGATTTTTCGATCCTGTTGAAGTTTGCCGGCGGCATGCACGCAACGCTCGCCACCGCCGCCGATGCGAGCTGGTTGTTTCCGTTTGAACGGGTGGAAGTTTTCTGCCACCACGCGACGCTCGTGACGCGCGAGATGGAAAGTCTCACTACGAGCAGTAACCTCGAAGGGCATTACACGGTGCAGACGACGCAGCAGTTGCCGCGCGAAGAGCGTTGGGGATACTTGCAGGAAGATCGTGCATTCATCGACGCGATTGTTAACGGTTCTGAACCGCTCGTCACAGCCCACGACGGCTTAATGTCCGTCAAAATAGCCGGCGCGATTTACGAATCCGTGCGCTCCAATACCCCCGTCAAACCTTAACCACAAAGACACGAAGTCACTAATATGCTGTTTTGTGCCTTCGTGTCTTTGTGGTTAAATGAATTGTACCCGGCAAAGCCCCCTGATTGTGTTCTCGCCCCGGGTGGGGCAATGCCATGTCTGTTGAAGCGTCGCGTCAGAAATCTTCCGCCGAGCCAACCGCTCGCCCCGTAGAGTTGCACTCCGATCTCTATCGCGAGATTTTTGCACACTCGAAGGAAGCAATCGCCATCATCGATCCCGAGGGTTTCTACCTTCAGCAAAACGGCGCGCACTTTACACTCCTCGGTTACGCCGACGACGATCTCGAAGGCAACACTCCCGCGATCTATCTCGGCGAACACACATTCAAAGACATCTTCAAACTACTGGTCGCGGCAGGCGATTATTCCGGCGAGCACGTTTGTCACACTAAAAGCGGCGAACAGAGGATCATAGATCTTTCGGTATTCACGATGCGCAGCGGCCTCGGCGAGCCGCAGTGTTACGTCAGCATCATGCGCGACATCACCGCGCGCAAAAAGACCGAAGAAAAATTGGCGCAACTCCTCGTGCGCGAACGCATGGCCCGTAGCGATGCGGAAAAAGCGAATCGCCTGAAAGACGAATTTCTCGCCACGCTCTCACACGAGCTTCGCACGCCGTTGAACGCCGTGATCGGCTGGTCGCGAATACTGAAAGCAGGTCGGCTCGATAATGAAAGCTCCGTTCACGCGATCGAAGTGATTGAGAGAAACGCCTGGGCGCAGAAACAGATCATCGAAGACATTCTCGACGTCTCGCGCGTCATTACCGGAAAACTTCGGCTCCATCTCGGACCTGTAGATCTCGTGTCGGTCGTTAACGCCGCGCTCGATGCAGTCAGGCCGGCTCTCGAAGTCAAAGACATTAAGATTGAGACGGAATTTCCCGAGGGACTAAAAATCATTGCCGGTGATGCGGATCGCTTGCAACAAGTCGTTTGGAACCTGCTCTCGAATGCTTCGAAGTTTACTCCCGCGGGTGGCGTGATTAGCGTGAGTATAAGGCAGGATGAAACTTACGCGGAGATCGAGGTGCGCGACACCGGACCGGGCATCGCCCCCGAGTTTCTGCCACACGTGTTTGAACGCTTTCGACAGGCAGATGGTTCGACCACTCGCACGCATGGCGGACTCGGACTCGGGCTTGCAATCGTGCGGCATCTCGTTGAGCTGCACGGCGGGTTGATTGCGGCGGACAACGTAAGCTCAGGCACTGGCGCAGTCTTCACGGTCAGGCTTCCATTGCCCAGTACCGAGCTCAGTCGCGAGAGTGTGCCGTCTCCTGCTCCGGTCCAGGAAGTGACGGTAGTCGATCTCGCTGACGTGAGGATTCTGGTGGTTGAGGACGAGCTCGATGCGCTGGATCTATTGACGATTGACCTCATGGCACACGGCGCGAAGGTGCGGGGAGCGTCGTCGGCGACGGAAGCACTCGACCTGCTTAGCTCGGACAAGTTTGACCTGTTGATCAGCGATATCGGAATGGCAGACACCGATGGTTACAACCTGATCAGGCAGGTGCGCGAAAAAGGGGAAAACCTCCCGGCCATCGCTCTCACAGCCTACGCACGCACACAAGATCGCCTCCGCGCCATCGCCGCGGGCTACAACACGCACGTCGCCAAGCCAGTCGAGATCAAAGAACTGGTGACGGTAGTCAAGTGCCTCACCGGGAAGATCGGATAGTTAACATAGCCGCAGATTTTCGCTAAAAACGCAGATCAGATCCGCGTTTATCCGCGAAAATCTGCGGCTAAATAATGTAGAATCCCATCCGTTTATGAAGCGCTGCGCCTGGGCCACGACGCCGTTGTCAATCGCCTACCACGATGAAGAGTGGGGCGTGCCCGTTCACGACGACAAGCGTCTCTTTGAGTTTTTGATTCTTGAAGGCGCTCAGGCCGGGCTCAGCTGGGAAACCATTCTCCGCAAGCGTGACAACTATCGCGCCGCTTTCGACGGTTTCGATCCGAAGAAGGTCGCGAAATACGACGAGCGCAAGGTCGCGGCGCTGTTGCAGAACGATGGCATCATTCGCAATCGTCTCAAGATCAATTCCGCCATCGGCAACGCAAAATCCTTTCTTGCAGTTCAACGTGAGTTTGGCAGCTTCGCCAATTACGTCTGGCGCTTTGTGAATAACAAACCACTGAAACGAAAGCCCGGTCAACTACTGCCGGCGCGTACCGAGCTCTCAGACGCAGTCAGTAAAGACCTGCTCAAACGCGGCTTCAAATTTACCGGCTCGACGATCTGTTATTCTTTTATGCAGGCCGTCGGAATGGTCAACGATCACGATTCAACCTGCTATCGCTACCGTAAGGTCTAACCAACGGAGGTTCATTTGAAACTTAAATTACTTTTGCTTGCGGCTATCGCTGTTCTGGCACTGGTCCCCAAATCATTCGCGCAGAATCCACACGCCGCACTCGCCACACTCCCCGAAGCAGACGCGCTCATCTACGTCAGCCCGCAACGCATTCTCAACGAAGCCGCGCCACGCGTGATGGATCCGGCGGAGCTTACGAAAGCGCGAGCCGCGTTCGCCGACATTAAAAAGTCCACCGGCATCGATCCGTCTACCATCGAGTATCTCGTCATCGCGGTGCGCTTTCACAAACCCGCCGCTGATTTGAGTTTCGTTGCGCCGGACATCATGGCGGTAGTCGGTGGTGACTTCAGTTCGGATTCGTTGATGACGCTCGGACAGCTTTACCTTCAAGACAAAGTTCGCGTTGAGAAGTATGGATCGAAGTCGATAACGCTGATGAAGATCGATCCAATCGCGGCGCAGGCGGAGAAGAATCCGATACTCAAACCGCTGGCGGAGATCGGCGCCGTGCCTCTCAGTGCAAACTCTTTAGCGATCGGCAATCTGCGTTATCTCAAGTCTGCTATCGATGCGGCTGAAGGAAACGGCCGGATCAGTCCCGCGTCGCTCGAATCGTTGTTGCGCGATCCGAATGCGCTCATTGCTGCGTCAGGCGCGCCACTCGCTTCGTTCGCGAAGAGTTTCGGCTTTATGGGACTCGAAAACACGACGCGCGAGTCGCACTGCGATACGCCTTTTGGCAACTTCTACGCAGCGGTTACAATGACCGGAACAAATTTCACATTGCGCGGTGCAATGAACGCCGACAATCCCGATACGGCGAAGATTATCAACAACCTGCTTTCGGGATTGCTGCAACAGGGTATCAGCTCGATTCCTGACAAGAACGCGCAAACGATTTTGCAGGCGCTCAAGATGTTTGCGCGAGAGAACGAAATCGTTTGGGAAGCTGACATCCCTGAAAAGACCGTGGCCGACTTCATTCGCTCGCAGTCAACGCCGAAGAAAGACGAGGCAAAAACTTCTGCTCCGGCCAAGCGACCGGTGCGGAGGAAACGAACCAGGTAGAGAGTAAATAAGGAGAATCGAACCGATGCGAAAGTCAACCAGCTTGCCCCTCGTAGCGTTTTCATTGTTGCTGTTAGCCGCAATACTTTTTGTGACTTCTTTCGACATTGCGATAACGTCGTCTGCGCAAAACGCAAACAGCTCCGTTACCACCAACAAGAATAGCAATCAGAACGACAGCCGCTCGATTCAATCCGGCGGAGGCCCGCAACAACAACAGGACTTCTCGAAGAATACGTGGGAACTTCCTGATGACGCCGACAAGACCAAGAATCCCGTGGCCTCGTCGGCTGAATCAATCGAGAAAGGCAAAGCGCTTTACCTCGAACGAAGCAAAGGCAACTGCATCTTCTGTCACGGTGAGACTGGCGCAGGCAACGAAGCGAACCTCGCGCGGCTGCGTCGAAAACCGGCCGATATCTCGAACAAGGAACGCATGGATAAGATGACCGACGGCGAGCTCTTCTGGAAGATTTCAAAAGGCATCAACGGAATCATGCCGGCGGGCGAGAAGCGCATGAGCGAGGAAGAGCGCTGGCACGTGGTGAACTACATCCGCACGCTCCCGAAAGCGAAAGAATAATATTTCACGCAAAGGCGCAAAGGAAGCAAAGGAGCAAAGAAAACCGATTCTTCTTCTTTGCGCCTTTGCTTCCTTAGCGTCTTTGCGTGAAATTAAAAGAACCGTTCACTGTACTCCCGGATCTCCTTCAGCGACGATTCCGCCAGGATTCTGAACACCTTCACCTCGCAGCCCGCGGGTATGCGAGGCGCCATCAGCGAGTCAGTAATCACAAACGCCGCGGAACGCAATCCCTTCTCCCAATTGCGTTCGCGCGCGTCTCGGAAACTCAACGCATCCGCATCGAGCCCCGCCGCCACCAGCATCGTCCTGGCCCACTTCAAGAACTCCGGCCAACGAGAGACGATCGCGACCAGCGACTCCGGTGAAGGCCTGGTCTGCCCGCTCAATCTTTCCACGATCGAAGCCGAATGCAGCACAAGCAGATCCGTCTCCGGCTTGATGCAATCCTCAAACTGGTCCATGTGTCCATACAAAACCAGCGGCGCTGCTCCGATCAACGCGCCGTCAACGTCGTCAGGCCCGGCTCCTTTTACTTTAACTTTCGTGACGCTCGAGATCTCAGCCACCAGGATCTCACGCAACTCCGTATCGGCCTCGAGTAACAAAAAGTGGTCCGGACGCTGCACTGACAATGAGCGCTCTAACCCCGTGCGAATGTCTGCCAGCGAGTATCCCTCTTCACGAAGGTTTCTGAAGAAACGTGCAATGAGTTGATCGAGTGCGAGCCCTTGCTCGAGCGTCTCGTCGTTTCGCGCGCGGACGTAAACGCCGCTTCCCTTCCGAAACTCGACCCAACCTCGTCGCGCCAGTTCGCGATACGCGGAACTGACGGTGTTGGCATGTATGTCGTAGCGTCGCGCGAGATCGCGCGTACTCGGTAAACGCTGGGCTGCCTTGAGATCGTTACTGACAATGCCGAGAACGATCTGCGTCACTAACTGCTCGCGAATCGGGACTTCACTGTTTTTAGAAATCCACAGGCGCATAGGGATTTAGGTTCACAGATTACACAGATTGAGTTGAATAATCGGTGTAATCTGTGGATTATAGAGCATTGATGAGTAACATCGAACCATCGTACCTCGCGCTGTTAGACCAGGGCCTGCTCGAAAAGCGAGTGGAAGAACTCGAAAGCCTGCTGGAGCGCTGCACCGTCTGCCCGCGCGACTGCCTGAACAATCGTCTCAATAACGAGATCGCCGCGTGCTATTCAGGTCGACTGCCGATCGTTTCGTCTTACACGCCGCATTTCGGTGAAGAGCCGCCACTGGTCGGAACGAAAGGCGCGGGGAACGTCTTTTTCGGCAACTGTAACCTGCGTTGTGTTTATTGTCAGAACTACCAGATCTCGCAAACACACAAACAGCAGCTCAAGAACGAAATCACGCACGAGCGTCTCGCCGAGATGCTTCTGGAGCTACAGTCGCGCGGCTGCCATAACGTCAATTTCGTTTCGCCGACACACTTCGTGCCGCAGATGGCGCGCGCGATCCTGATCGCTGCACGACAAGGATTGCGTGTGCCGGTGGTCTACAACACCAACGCCTACGACTCGGCTGAGGTGCTGCGTTTACTCGATCGCATCGTCGACGTCTACCTGCCGGATCTCAAATATGCCGACGACGAATCCGGCTATTTGTATTCAAAGGTGAGTGGCTACAAGGAGTTTTCGCGCGCGGCTTTGCGTGAGATGTACCGTCAAACGGGTGACGAGCTCGTGTTTGACGAGAATGGATTATTGAAGCGTGGTTTGGTGGTGCGTCTGCTGGTGTTGCCAAATGATATAGGCAGCATCAGTGAATCGATCGAGTGGATCAGGGACGAGCTGAGCCCGCGTGTCGCGATTTCACTGATGGCCCAGTATTACCCGACACATCAGGCCGAGACCAACAAACGCTACATCCTGCTTTCACGACGAATCAGAGAAAGCGAATGGGTCAAAGCCACTGCCGCGCTCGAAATGTTAGGCATGACCGAAGGATGGGTACAGGAATTCGACGGCGCCTCTTATTACTACCGGCCCGATTTCACCGACGCCGAGACACCATTCAGGGACATCCGCGACTTCGAAACACAGATGAACGCGGATTGAATGCGGATTTTTATTTCGTGGTTTCGTACCTGACCGACGGGCTGCCGGCGGGGTAAAAGACGCCTAGTAGCCGCAATTCACCTTCGCCGGTATTCTCAACACAATGAACTTGTCGCCTCGGCAGATAAACACACGATCCCGGTCCGATCGGAGTGTTACTTTCCCCAGCCCACATCCGCCCTTCGCCACGTAGAATAAAAAGCACCTCTTCATACTCATGAAAATGATCCGGCGCGCGACCGGGCGGAATCGATCCGACAAATTGCGTTACCTGCGCGTCAATCAAAACCCGATACCAACGATCACCAGTCGGCAAAGCCCGTTGGTCCGAGAGCCTGACGATCGTAGGTGGCTGATTACGTGCGTCTAATGTCTCTGTCGGACACTGCGAACTCACAAACCGCACCACACCGGCGCTCTCGACGCGCAGTTCTTGTTGTGGTTGAAGATAAACGCCCGTATCAGGTCCGAGTTCGTAAGCAGTGCCATCGATGACAACAGTGCAACTCCCCTCCAGCAGGTACAGCACTTCATCGCATTCGTCGTTGCACAGAACCGGCGACGTCCCTGGACCAAACTCGAGTATGCGCAAGGAGATCGCATCAGCGCCGCTTTCCTTCCCGACGTGATTCCATAGCTTCACCGATTCAAAATCTTGCGGCGAGCCTTCGCCCATCGTCGAGACTCGGCAACCTCCTTCCAAAGCAACCGCCATCGACGAAGCTCCTATGATTTTAAGTGGTGCGTGGTGTGTTCAGCGATCGAGGGGGCTTGCAGTCTCGGCGCCGTCGCTGGAGCGAGCTCGTTGGTCAGGTTATTGGGCGCCGGCGTTTCGTAAGGAATCCGGGCATCGAGCACCTGTTGCGACAGCGCATCATAAGCATCACCGGGGAGTTGCTTCTTCGGCAACGTGAAGAGTAGCCCGTTTATGATTACGCCGATGCCGACGAGAAAAGTTACGAGAGCGGGCGTGATAAAAGGAAGAACATCGCCCTTGTCCATCGCCATTAGAATCACGACGATTGACGCGCCCAATCCGATGGCGGCCGTGATCACGCCGGCGCGAATCCGGCGCAATCGTCGCTCGTCCGGCGATTCGAGAAACTTCTCGAAGTGGGGCAAAACCTCTTCCGCAACTTTTTTGAGTTCTTTGGCAGTGCCCATCTGCCGGATCTTGTCGGCGACCGCCATCCCGATCTGTTCGCGTGCGGAAATTGCCGACTGCGTAATCACGTCGGGACTCTCCAGCGAGTTGCGCACGATGCGCAAATCCGTGCCGCAAGCGCGGCAGAATTGACTCAATTGCCTTTCTTCAGAACCGCAGGACGGGCAGTACATGTCGGGGGATTATACGGCAAGTGCTTGTTGAAGTTCCCGCTAATGGATGGGTCCTATAGGACATATAGGACCTGGTTTGTTAAGATCCGCCAATCTCCCAGAGGTAAATGCTCATGAAAAAAATAATTGTGCTGACCCTGGCCCTGGGGTTGTTTTGTGTTTCGGCATGGCCGGTTTTTGCTCAAGATCAGCCAGCCGCACAACCCTCCGCTGAAGAACTCGAAAAACAAAAGGCTGAACGAGAGAAGAACGCCTACCGTCTGCTCGATCAGGTAATTGACGAAGCCCAGTCGCTGCGACTCACGGAGAATCGTGTTCGCGTGCAGGTCGGCGCCGCCGATATGCTCTGGGATCAGAACCAGGCGCGCGCCCGTTCGCTCTTTTCGATGGCGGCGGAGGGCGTAGCTGAGATGGCACGCAGCACGGCCTCAGCAATCGACCGCCGTATCCAATCCATCAACGAGGGCAATGGTTTTGCTTATCAAGGCGGGGCTCAGGTTGGGCCACCGCCGAATATGCGGTCTTTTCAGTTAAGACAAGAGTTGGTGATGACCGCGGCACGACACGATGCGGCACTCGCTTACCAGCTGCTCGCCGCCACCAAACCTCCGGCAAACCTGCAACCTACTGCCGAGCAGCGTGGACCGCGTGTAAACATGACCTCTGACGAGAATCTTGAACAACAGTTACTCGGCCGTATCGCGGCTCTCGATCCAAAACTCGCGGCCCAGAACGCGGAACAAATGATTGATAAGGGCCAGCTTCCACAGACGCTCACAGACGTGATCAATCAGCTCCGAACACAGGATCCCGCGGCCGCTGATAAGCTCACCGACAAGACTCTCAAAAAGATTCAAGCAACAAATCTTCTGAGCAACACTGAAGCCACCGGATTGGTGCAAACGCTTCTCAGGCTTGGACCACGCTCAGCCGGTGATAATCCAACGGCAATGGCGTCTTCGAAACCAACAGCCGGACGGCCGCCGGTGCTTGAACAGTCAGCTTACGTTGACTTGCTGTCGACCGTCGTCGATGCGGCTTTGAAGGCGACGCCACCAAGTCAAAATCGTGCAGCCACCGCGCAGCGCGGACGACCCGGTATTGGTCCCGGTCGACAAACTGCAACGCCACAACTGCCGACCGATGCACAAATCGAACAGAACAATGCGCGCCGTCTACTCGCGATCTCGCAGATGGTAATGCCGATGGTCGATCAGTACCTGCCCACGAAAGCACAGGCACTGCGACAGAAGTTGACGGAGCTCGGCATGCCCGTGAGTCTCGCACAAACCTTAAATCAGGGCGGCGGCGAGCCAACCGCCGATGCACTGATCCAGGCTGCGGCCAATGCGCCTCAGCAGATGCAATCTCGTCTCTATCAGCAGGCGGCTTACAAGGCACTGGAAGAAGGCGACACCGAGCGCGCGCGTCAGATCGCCAACGACCACCTCCAAGCCAATGTTCGCGACAACGTGATGAAGCGGATCGATTTTCGTGAGCTCGCAAAGAAAGCCGAAGGCGCTCGCATTGAAGACGTCAGACAAGCAGTAGCACGGTTGCAAACCGAGGACGAGAAGATCAATTTCCTTATACAAGTTGCGAATGAGGCTCAAAAGAACGACCAGAAGCTGGCGCTTCAGTTGTTGGAAGATGCAAGGCAAATCACTAATCGAAGACCAACGGCTTACCAGCATTTTGAGCAACAGCTAAGAGTCGCCCGCGCATACGCAGGAATCGATCCGGCGCGCAGTTTTGAAATACTGGAACCCGGCATCGTTCAGCTCAACGAATTGCTCGCGGCGGCGGCGGTGTTGAGTGGTTTTGAAATCAACATGTTTCGCGACGGTGAAATGACGATTCAAGGTGGAAATGCATTGACCAACATGGTGAATCGCTTCGGCCAGGAACTGGCGCAGCTCGCGAAAACCGATTTTGAGCGTTCGGAGACACTGGCAGGAAGATTTCAGTTTGCGGAAGCGAGAATCATGACGCGTCTCGCGATCGTCCAGGGCATACTTCGTGTAAGACCTGCCGGAGCACGAAATATTGCGAGCGTCGGACAAGATTAGCCATACCTGTCCACAGATTACACAGATTATCAAAATGAATCCGTGTAATCTGTGGATACTATAACGAGCCAGGGAAGTTATGCAGGACAAGCCACCAAACGATCCCGGCACTCCGGATGAGAATCCCGTGCCGTTGCCGCCCGACTCGAATCCACAGGCTCCGGTTCGTGAACCCGATCAGCCGACACCAATCGTAGACCCGTCTACGCCTGAACCCACAAGACTGTAGACGGGAGTTTCAAATCGTTGCGCCTATTGCTCCTTCTTAGTCTTTCCGGTTCGCTATTCCGATTTTTTCGACGGCTGGGCGTGCTTGGTCTTTTCCTGATGAGCGCGCTCGATTCGTCGTTCCTCGTGCTTCCTTTCGGAAACGATCTATTGCTGATTGCGTTGGTCAGTTCCAATCGAGATGGTTGGGGATGGATCGCGTATGTCTTTGTTTCCGCGATCGGATCGGTGGTCGGCGTTTTCGTGGTCGATCTGTTGATGCGGAATGCTGGCGAGAAAGGGTTGGAACGCTTCGTCAGCGCGAAAAAAATCGAGAAACTCAAATCAAAACTCGAGAACAAGATGGGCATCACCGTCTTCATTGCGACGTTGATCCCGCCGCCCTTCCCGTTCACGCCGGCAGTGATGACGGCTTCGGCGTTGCAGTGTTCGAGAGGAAAACTATTCAGCGCCGTTTTTTTCGGCCGGCTGGTTCGCTTTGGCGCGGAAGCGGTATTAGCTCTCTATTTTGGACGGCAAGTAATCGCCTTCATGAATTCCGACGTAGTTACTTACGTGGTCTACGGATTGATCGGAATCGCCGTCGTTTTGAGCACCTTTTCAGTCCTGCGTTGGTTGAAACGAAACCAGCCCCAAAACGCATAAAGATCAGTCATGTTATCTAAAGCCAATTTTATGGATTTTATGCCTCTTTGTGGCCAATTTCGTTCGCAATTCGAAATTCCTCGGTGTAAAATCCCCGTCGAAAAATCCTCCTGAAGGGAGCCCGCAGGCATGCCAGAGACACGGGGCGTTCAAGCCACCGAAGAAGTAAAAGCTGAATGGTCCACCGCGTACAAGTTTTACCAGAGAGCGCCAGGTGACCGGTTTGATAAGAAAAAGGATCGGACCGCACGTATCGATTATGTAGCCCAGGAAATGAAGCTGACCCGCAAGCAAGCCAAACGACGTATTAGAAATTACGAAGCGTGGCAGCGAAACATCAAAAAGGGTATCGTGCGCCCGTAGTGGTTCGAAGTACTACAACTCCTGACTGGACCTCACCCAGTTTTTAAATCTCCGCGCGTTACTTCGTCGTCTGTCTTCTCTTAAAAAATCGAAAGGGGATCGGGTCAGTACCGCGAGCGGGGAAGCCCCTCTTCCTGACTTGTTCCATTTTCGAGGGCGCATTGAACTGAACAGGTCAGGAAGAGGGGCTTGCCCCCGCTGACCGGATCTCCCGCGAACCAGACCGTTTGAGCATCGCCGCAATTCTCGTTATAGTGAGGCTCAATCCCCATTTGTTTTCCATAGAATGACTGCTCAGGAGGGTTACCGTGAGCTTCAAGTTTCAGGGCCGCCAATTGTGGTTGGGTCTATTTTTCTTGCTTAGTGTGGGACTAGCGCTTATGTCGTGTACCGATAATCCGAATTTAGCTTCCGGCGCCGGTTCTAATGATGCCGATAAGTTTATCGCTGACGCCGAAAAACGTCTGCTCGAGCTCAACATCAAAGCAGGCCGCGCCGACTGGGTAAAAAGCACTTTCATCACGGACGATACCGAAGCAATCGCCGCTGATGCCAACGAAACCCTGATCGGAGCCACCACCGAGCTCGCCGAGCAAGCGCGACGATACGAGAACGCCGATCTGTCGCCCGAATCAAAACGAAAACTCAAACTGCTGAAACTCCTGCTGACGCTTCCCGCTCCGAAAGATCCGGCGGAGCGCAACGAAGTCACCAAACTGGCCGCTTCGATGGAAGGCGATTACGGCAAAGGCAAGTACTGTCCTGACGGCGATAAAGGCAAATGCCTCAGCCTGCCCGACTTGGAACAGATCATGGGCAACAGCCGCGATCCCGAAGAACTAAAGAAAGCGTGGGTTGGCTGGCACGCGATCGCGGCGCCATATCGCAAAGACTATCAGCGCTTCGTCGAGCTCAGCAACAAGGGCGCGAAGGAGATGGGCTTCAAAGACACGGGCGCGATGTGGCGTTCGAAGTACGACATGGAGCCCGATGCTTTTGCCGCCGAGATGGAAAGGTTGTGGCAACAAGTCAAACCGCTTTATGACTCGCTCTACACGTACACGCGCCGCAAGCTGTCTGAGAAGTATGGCAAGGAAGTGGTCCCCCTCGACAAGCCGATACCGGCGCACCTGCTCGGCAACATGTGGGCCCAGACGTGGGGAAACGTTTATCCGCTGCTGGCTCCGGCGAATGCCGATCGCGGTTACGACCTGACGCAAATACTGAAGGCTCGAAACACCGATGCGAAACAGATGGTGCGTTACGGCGAGGGATTTTTCACTTCGCTTGGTTTCGATCAGTTGCCGCCATCGTTCTGGGAACGGTCGATGATCACCAAGCCGGCGGATCGCGAAGTGGTCTGTCACGCCAGCGCGTGGGACATCGATTACGAAAAAGATGTGCGTCTGAAGATGTGCACCCAGATCAATGAAGAAGACTTTTCCGTGGTGCATCACGAGTTGGGCCACAACTACTATCAGATGGCCTACTCGGGTAAGCCGTTCCTGTTCCGCGAGAGCGCGAACGACGCTTTTCACGAAGCGATTGGTGATACGGTCGCGCTGTCAGTCACGCCGCCTTACCTCAAACAACTGGGTTTGATCGACAAGGTGCCGGACCCACAGGCGGACATCGGGTTTCTGCTAAATCGCGCGCTCGACAAGGTCGCGTTTCTGCCGTTTGGTTATCTCGTGGACCAGTGGCGGTGGAAAGTCTTTTCCGGTGAGATTAAGCCGGAGGAGTACAACAAAGCGTGGTGGGACTTGCGTGAGAGATACCAGGGTGTGGCGCCGCCGGTGCCGCGCAGCGAACAGGATTTCGATCCGGGCGCAAAGTATCACGTACCGGCAAACACGCCGTATGCGCGTTATTTTCTCGCCGCGATTCTACAGTTTCAATTTCACCGGGCGCTGTGTCGCGAGGCGGGCTTCAATGGTCCACTTTACCAGTGCTCGATTTACGGGAATAAGAAAGCCGGCGAAAAGCTGAAGGCGATGCTGGCGATGGGCTCAAGCGAACCCTGGCCCGCGGCACTGAAGGCAATGACCGGTGAAGACAAAATGGACGCGACTGCGATTATCGACTACTTCGCACCGCTGAAGACCTGGCTCGACGAGCAGAACAAACAAGGAGCCACAGAGTGACACGGATGAACACGGATCAGAATTACTTTTTCTGATCCGTGCGATCTGTAATCCGTGGCTAAGAAAGACGCGAGATGCTGCTGTCGCGCAGGACGTAGTGCGGGGTTTGCAGTTCGGTGACGATTTCCGCCATCTGAAACTTGCGCAAGACCTCGGGCGGCCACACGCGGTGAGATCTGCCTTCACGCACGGTCGCGCTGTTAACACGCATGAACTCGATCGTTGAGGGTACGGTTGTTTTCGGTTTCACCAGCGCGTATCTGAAAATGCGACGCGGGGTAACCGGAAACTCTAACGAGAGGCTGTGATTTTTTTGGGCTAGTAATTTCATTGGCACCTTGATCAACTTGGATTAACGCTTGTCCCAATCTAAAGGCAGTGCCAATCGACCAAGGTTTCCAGCTTTTTATTTGCGAGTTCTTTCACAAAAAGGCTTAGCCACAGATTACACGGATAACACAGATAAAAATATCCGTGTTTATCCGTGAAATCCGTGGAGAGTTAAGCGGGACGTTGCAAGTAAGACCGGAGTTCGGGGCGTGTGGCTTTGCGCATCAGGGCGGCTTTGGCCTTCCATTCCAGCGTGCGGCTTAGTTCGACCAGGAATCTCGTCTCGCCGGATTCGAAGGCAGCGATGGGCGCTCCGTCCTGGTAAAGGACTCTGTTGCTCGTGTGCGCCGTAATCCGGCCGCCGGTAATAATGATTCCCACCAGGTTTAGAGGATCGGCCGCGCTTATTGAAATCAAACTCTCCTGCGCGCCCGCGCGACGAATCGCGCGCAACATTCCGATCGCTTCCGGTAGTGCAAACTGCTCACCCGAGATTCCAGCGACAAAGCGCCCGCCACGAATTTCACCACGTGCTTCGAGCCGGTGATAGAAGCGCAACAGCACACGCCACGGCAGTGTCACTCCTTCTCGCTCCAACAGACGTTTGAACACGACGCCATACCGTTTCAGCAGTGCCCACGCGACTTCTTCCGTCAATGATGTCTCGTTAACATCCTGCGTGGTGCGCTGGAGAATGGACCAGCGACCCGCGCTGGACATCTCATAAACCGGTTGGCGGTGTTTGCGACGCGAGGCTGCCTGCGTCTTGCGACTGCCCGGTGTCAACAATGCTCGCAGTCCGGCAAAACTATCAGACACGACAATCCCGTTTGCCACTAAGTCAGCCAACGCTTCTTCAACCTGACTGCGCAAGAGCTTCGTGTTCTCGACAATGTCAGTGAAGAACGAAGCACCACGCGTCATCAGGTAGTCGTAGACCATCTGCGTGGTTGTTGGAAACTCGGAGGTGGCCGGCGCCGGTTGCGGAAACACGGAGCTCCAAAGCGCGAAATTCTTGCGTCGCAGGAGTGCGATGGGAGTGTTTCGAACCGGACCGGATCCGCGCGTTCGTTCTCCGTTTTCGACTGCTGCCGAACGCGACAAAGGAGTCAGGCGCGCCCAGACCACTTCACCCGACAGGCATAGCGCATCGAGCCAGGCCGGATCGTATTCGACCATACGAGCGGGTAGTAGTTCGCCTTCCCACGCTGCCGCCGGCGCTTCGAAGCCTTCGAGTTGCTCGATGATTGCTTTCAGGCTTTCCGGCCCTTCCATCTGGTGATCGGGAGCGACCTTTTGCCAGGCGAGTAGAAAACGTATGAAGTCGCTGCTGGCAACCGGCTCGATCTCCTGTCGCAGTCGATTCAACGTGTAGCTGTGAATGCGAGCGAGGAGGCGGCGTGCGCTCCACTCGGTTTCGGTAACGCCGGGAGTGAACTTGCCGCGAATCACAAAGCCTTCTGCTTCGAGCCGGAGAAGTGCGGTTTCGATCTCGAGCTTGTTGAGACCGGAGGATAAAATGAGTTGCTCGACCGTTACGGGTCCTAGACCTTCCAAACGACCACGAATTATCTCGACGAGCGCTTCCTCAACGCCCCAGGTGACCCGAGAGACACTTTCCGGCGCGGTTATTGGCGGCTGCAATTCAGCAGTGGGATAGATGACCTGGAGTTGCGGCAGGCGTTCGGCTGCAACCCACAACTTCGTGGTTGTTGTAGTCAAGACCGCAGCGCGACGATCCGCGTTCAACTCAGCAAACAGATCCTGCCAACCTGCGCCCTCGGCTTCAGTCAGAAAACCGAGCTCAACAAGCGCGTCGTGAAGCTCGTCAGCATTGCGCGGCTCCGGCCAGACTTCTTCACGCACGCGATCGATCGCGGCCTGATCGAGTTTGCCCATGTCTGCCGCAGTTTCGGGATCGAGCCAGCGGCGTTGAAACACTGCGCGCGTGCGTCTTTCCTCGAGTGGCGCGTCGTCGAGATAGGCGTACGGACGTGCGTTGAGTATTTCCTGCGATAACGGCGACGCCTCGATGACGTCGCGAGCAAAAAGGTTCTTCTCGTTTCGTTCGATTGAGGTCAACAGACGCTCGAGACCTTCAATGTCCATTGCCTCTTCCAGACAATCCTTCACTGTTTGCTCGACGAGGGGATGCGTGGGAATCTCTCTTTCACCTGTCGGCAGGTTTTCAGCGCACGCAACCTGATCCGGAAAGATCGCGGTCAGCAGATCCTCCGCATCCATTCGCTGCAACTGAGGCGGAATCTTTTTCCCACCACGACGCCGCAACACCGCCAGCGACCGCGTCACATTCCAACGCCAGCGAATGTTCCACATCGGCGCGTCGAGCAAAGCCTGGCACAAAAGCTGGCGCACCGTTTTTGAGTTCAGGTAATGAAAAACGTCGTCGAGAGGAAAGCTGTGTGTTGGTCCAAGCGAGAGGACGATCGCATCTTCCGTGGCCGCAGCCTGTAGCTCGAAGTTGAACTTGCGGCAGAAGCGTTTGCGCAAAGCCAGTCCCCAGGCGCGATTCAAGCGACTGCCAAATGGCGAGTGCAACACTAGCTGCATGCTGCCACTGTCATCAAAAAACCTCTCCAGCACGAGGTTGTCCTGCGACGGCATCACGCCCAGCACAATCTTCGCGCCCGCGAGATAGTCGACAATCTGCTCCGCCGCCGACTGCGAAACCCCGATTTCATCCGTGAGCCAGGTCAACGCCCCTTCGAGGTTAACTCCCGATCCGCTTTCATCTGCGTTAACCCGCGTTCCAATCTCTTCCCGCAATCGTGAAACTGACACTGACAGCTCGTGCGTCCGCGCCGGCGCTTCACCTAGCCAGAACGGAATCGATGGCGGCTGCCCGTGTGCATCTTCAACGCGCACCTTTCCCTGCTCGACTCTGAGCACACGCCACGATGTGTTTCCGAGTTGGAAGATGTCGCCCTGCAGACTCTCGATCGCGAAGTCTTCGTTAACCGAGCCGATAACCAGATCGCTGGG
>DATENQ010000357.1:0-6441 GCA_035275005.1 Pyrinomonadaceae bacterium
GAGCGCGTTATAGCCACGGTCGAGAAACGACTTGGCGTGACGCAGCGACTGCCGCAACGATCCGGTGCGTTCCATCGGCACCAGGTTGGTAAAGTTCTCCATCACCGCGCGCTTGTACTTCGTGTCGAAGAAGTAGTCGGCAGCGGCGAGGGCGACGAGGTCTTTGCCGTATTCACCGAGCGCCATCTTCGTCAGTCCCATGTCGAGGTGCGAACAATGGTTCGCGGCAACAAGGAAGTTCGTGTGCGGCGGAATATTGGATCGTCCTTCGTAATGCGCGCGCAGCATTTGCTCGTAAAGGAAACGTTGCAGGAAGTCGCCGGCCCTGTTGCCTGCTGTGCGCACAAACGAAGGAACGTGGATCTCGTCGTCCTTGCGCTGCTCGTCCGGTCTCATGTCCTGTTTCGTCGAAGCAGAAGGCTGGCGACTCACCACCGTCAAAAGCTCTCTGACGTCCTGAATCTCGTTAAATCGTTCAGGCGCTGAGATCGAACCACCGGCGCCCTCAATCGCGGTGGCGAGCTCGACGAACATCAGACTGTCAAAACCCAGATCGCTCAGTCGCATATCGACTGAGACTTCCGAGCGAGGCCGGTTTGCGACCGTCGCCACGATTCCCAACAGCCAGTTCGAGTCCGCATCCCTGGTTTCCTGAACACTGCTCTTGCGGCCTGACTTCTGGCTCTCCTCGATCGATTCCATGATCTGGACCACTTCGCGTCGCTTCACTTTGCGCGTCGCCGTGCGTGGCAGCTCGATGTCGGTAAAGTGCAAAACTTTGACGCGTTTGAAATAGGGAAGTGAAGCCGAAACTTCGCGGAAGTGTTCTTCAACCAGTCGATGCAGCGCAGCCCGCGAGAGTGAAATGTCGAACTCGTCATCAGCCACGACGAGACAAGCGACCTTCTCGCCGATGCCGTCGGGCAAACCGACGATACTCAGCTCCTTGACGTAAGGAGAGTTTGCATAAATCTCTTCGAGCTCGTCCGGATAAACGTTTTTGCCGTTTGTATCGACGATGATCTCTTTCGAGCGACCGACGAGATACAGGTTGCCGTCGTCGTCCACGCGACCGAGATCGCCGGTGTAGAGCCAACGCTCGACAAGCGTCTTGCGCGTGGCGGCTTCGTCTTCGTAATAGCCCAACATTACATTTGGACCACGCGCTATCACTTCGCCGACGCCGCTCGGATCGGGCTCGGCGATACGCACCTCAACACCCGGCAGTGGCTTGCCGACTGTGCCGGTGAGCATGCGATCCTCAGGTCGCGTCACGGTCAAGACCGGAGAAGCCTCAGTTAATCCATAGCCCTCGAGAATCGTGAAGCCGAGGCCGTGAAAGTCGCGCTGGATCTTCTCACTCAACGCAGAGCCGCCGCTGATGAAATAGCGAATGCGGCCACCGAGACCTTCGTGAATCGGATAAAACAGCACTTGCCCGAAGTTGAGTGGCGTCTTGTCGCGCAGCCAGGCATTCGCGTAAATCAGGTTCTCGGCAGTTTTGCCGATCCAGTCGCTACGCTCGTACAGACGGTTCTTGATGCGCCGGTGCAGCAGTTCCCAGAGCGCGGGCACACCGACCATGCCCGTCACGTGTCCGTTCTTGATCGCGCGTGCGAGAGCGTCGCTCGTGAGCTCGGGCAGGTAGGTTATCTGTGCGCCGCGGCTGAGCGGCGTGAGAAAACCGGTCGAGAACTCGAAAGTGTGGTGCAGCGGCAACACTGATAACACGCCGTCGCGAGTCGTCATGTCAAAGACTGACGACAACATCGAAACCATGCTCGTCAGGTTGCGATGCGAGAGCATGACGCCTTTCGGCTGACCGGTGGTCCCGGAAGTGAAGATGAGTGAAGCAACGCCTTGCGCGTGCGCGCGCTGCGGTAGCAACGCGATGCGCTGGTCTTCAGTCTCTTCATCAGGCAAGGCAAAGACCTGGCTGTACGTCCACAAGCGCGTTAGTCCCTGCTCCTGCAGTCGTTCGCGCAGATCCGGATGCTCGTCGAGAACAGCCTCACTACAAATCATGCCCGCGGCATTACCGGCGCGAGCGAAGTTGAGAATCTCATTGGTTGAACTTTCCGGATCGCATGGGATGCAAGTGGCGCCCGCTTTCAGCACGCCGAAATAACTCATGCCCCACTCAGGCGCGTTGCTGCTCACCAGCATGACACGATCGCCCTGCTTGATACCTTCGCCGGCGAGGAACCCGGCAGCGCGCGTCGCCAGCTCGCGCAGGTCGGCATAGGTGTACTGCTCTTTGCGCCCGTCGCGCTCGATGCGCATTGCAACTCTGGTTGCGTGACGCTTGGTCGAGGTTTCGAATAGCTCGAGCAGATCGCGATAGGTGTAGACGCGCTTCGGCTGCGCGCGCATTTCGTCTTCGAGCGTGGGAAACACCCATTTTGTGAGCCCGGGCAGGTGGATGTTGAGCCAGTAGTCGTACCAGTCGAACTTTTCCGGATTCCAGGTCAGTAAAGATTGCTCGTCTTCGCTGATCCGATCGAACAGTGAACGTACGTTGTCGGAACGAAAGACATAAGCGTTTTCGACTGTAAACGGGCGAAACATGTCGAACGCTTCGGTGGTTTCGCGCGTCATCTCTTCGACGCGCTCGACACTGCTCTTCACGAGATCGATCGCTTCGCCAACGCGACCGCCGCCCCATCGCGGCCGCAGGCGGTCAAGCAACGACGACGCTTTCTTCGCAGTCGCGTTGAACATGGGCACCGATGTATTTTCGAATTTCGAAACAGTGACCGTTCGTGGCTCCATGCGCGCGGCGATACGGTTCAGAATCTTGACGCCCGTCTCTTTCTCTTCGAAGTGCCTTCGCTTATCGAGTCCGCAGAGACCGACGATCCTTTCCATGTTGTTGGCGTTGGCATCGCCGGTGGCCGCCTGAAAGACCAACGGTGGTTCTTCGACGCACGCTTGGGCCGAGACCGCCAGCATCACTGACGCGACCTGGTCCACAGGCGTGATGTCGAGGATCAGTTTTGGATCCGCGGGAATTTGTGTCTGGCCTTTGCGGATTAGAAAGATGATCGGCGCGGTGGTGGTGAAGCCTTCGTTCCAACCGGGGAACGGATATGACATTGCCGACTCGACAATACTCGGTCGCACGATGCTGCGCACCATTTCGGTCTCGGCAGCCACGAGCTGCTCACCGAGCGACTTCGTGTAAGTGTAAATGTTGGGCCAACCCCAGTAAGCCGCGCGCTCGACGCCGAGATCGGTAAGGCGAGTGCGGGTCCAAACTTTACGTTCGCGAGCGACGGCGAGTCCGAGAGCATCGGGATCATCGACGTCACGTCCTTCTTCGTTGAGTCGTTTGCGCGCTAGTTCCCGAAAGCGCGCGGTCATCATTGCGTCGCGAGCTTCGTCGCGCACACGGTCTGCGAGCTTCGCGCAGTCGGCGATCTCCTGATCGACCGAGAACTGCACGCCCTTCATTTCGCTTTCGTTTTTGCGTGGGAAGTAGCCGATGACCGGATCGCTTTCCCAGACAGCGCCGGAGCGATTACCGGCGACAAAACAGGTGGAGACGTGGACCAGCGCCGGACGCTTCATCCGCCGCGCAAAGGCAATCACGTTCTGCGTGCCGACGACGTTTGTACGCAGGCCGCTCTCGAGCGTGGGATTGAAAGTTACGTTGCCGGCGGAGTTGATGATTACGTCGACGTTGTCTGCGATGGCCTGTGCTTCTTCTTCGCTGTAACCGAAGTTTGTTTCGGCGATATCGCCACCTCTGACGATTACCTTATCGTTGACGAAGCCTTCGAGCGCGCTGCCGTAGCGTTCTCGCAACGGATCGAACGGTGGGGCGGTGATGATGTTGTTCCAGAAACGACTTTCCGACTCCTCCTGCGAACGCGCGCGTACGGTGAGATAAATCTTGCCGATATTCGGGAAGCGATAGAGCAACATGCTCAGCGTCACCTTGCCGAGAAAGCCCGTGCTCCCAATCAGGAAGATCTTCCGGTCGCGATAGATTTCAGTCGGAGAGAGTTTCATAAAATCCGTAAATAAATCCGTCTAAATCGGTGTTACTCCATGTCCGCGATTCCGATCATCGGCTGGTGCAGCATCGTGATCTCAGCGGAGTTGCCCATGTAACTGCGCGCCATCGCGATGGCCTCAGTCAGATTGTCTGCTCGTTCCCATCCCAGGATCGCCGGCACGTGCGCATTCTCCGCTCCCGCAGCGATCACGCGGCCGACGTGCTGCCGTCCATTCTCACCCCAATACCACATGAAAAACGGGTGTGCGCCGTGATATGCATTGCCACGCCGGTACATCTCGATATAGCTCGGATTGTTTGCAAACTCGCGCTCGTACTTCTCACGCAACGTGAACGCATCGCGCGTCTCCGGCAGCAGTCGATTGAAAAACTCGATGTAGCTTGGATGAAACTGGTGATCGAAATCGTCGTAGCACGGATGGTGCAGGATCAGCACGCCGCCTTTCTTCAGCAACGGCTTGTTGCGATAGAAGTTGAAGTGATAACCGAGCGCCATCACCTGGACCAACAGCGGATTGAGTACCGAATAAACGTTGTACGGCGAAATATCGGGAATGCCTGTAATGAGAATGTCGGCCTGCCCGCGAACCGGGATCGCATACTGCTCGAAACCTTTCGCGACGATCTTTTCGTGGACGAGCTCCGTCTTCCCGGCATAACACGCGGTCATCTCGTACTGCGACGGGCGCGAGTGCAAAAGCTTCCGGCGCGCCGGCCGCGGCAGTTTGCTCATCGTGAAGCGCATGGCTTCAAACTTCATGCGGTCGAACGCACTGAAGTCGTCTTCATTGCGCAGCAGAAAATCCATGTCCGCGCCGTACATGCGATTATTGATAGCGGTTTCGATGTGAAAGACGTTGAGTTGCTCGTCGACGATTTTGCCGAGCTGTATGACTTTGTGATTCAGCGCCGAGCGCGCCGGATCCATGTAACTGTCTGAATCGCGTATCGTCTGCGGATCGTGATGCATGCGCAGCGACTCGTAATCGCAGAGTCCGACGGCAACCGACTTGTGACCTCCATCCATCGGCACGAAGTTGAGGTTGACGTAGATCAGAAGATCGCTTTCAGCACAGCGACGATTGAGGACCAGCGGCTCCTTGTGTCTCGTCTCACCGATCTTGATGAGCCCGTCGGCCCACTCGGCGTCGTGGTTGTAATAACGATCGGGATAGTACTCGTCGAAGATTCGCGGCCCGACCATTCGCTTCATTTCCCACTCAGTCATCTTCCGGTGCAGGGAATTGGCGATGATGATGTGAACGTCGTCGACTCCGTGCCCAGCGAGCATGTCCAGAACGATCTCGAGGATCGTCTGGCGAATGTCAGGCGTGGCCATTGGCGGCAGCGGCAGACTGATGTCATCGACGGCGACAGTGACGCGCATTCCCGGTTCCAGTTGTGCAAACAGCGGATCGCAACCGAGCGGATGATTGAGTGCGTAGCGAACGGCGGCTTCGCGATTTGGCAAACCCTTGATCGGTGGATTCGGATAAAGCACGCGCGTCCCGATTGGTAGATCTTCGAGGATAAAGTCTTCGCCGGAAGGCATGATGCGCGGCGCGCTATCCCGATCGATGTAGATTACCGATTCGTGTGTCTTTCGTCGGAGTTGAAGTGCCATCTTCTGCTTCTCAGAATTTTTTCACGCAAAGGCGCAAAGGACGCCAAGTCTTATTAAGTATTCTTGGCAAGCTTTGCGCCTTTGCGTGCAATTTCTCTTCATTTCAAATTCAGTATCGGCCAGTCATGGTGTAGTGCCGTTTGTCGCAAACGCATGTCCGGGTTTATTACCGCCGGGTGACCGACGATGGAGAGCATCGGTAGATCGCTCATGCTGTCGGTGTAGGCGTAGGAGTCGCTCAGGCTAATGCCCTCACGTTCTGTGTACGTTCGAATCCAGGAGGCTTTCGTTGCCGCAGCCATCACCGGCGGCAACAGGCGTCCGGTCGCTACGCCATTCACAAACTCCAGCCGGTTGGTGACGTACGCATCTATCCTCAAATGGTCCATCAGCGGCTTGACCGCCAAATCCAGCGCGCCGGTTATCACTACCTGCCGCAGCCCCAATTTCCGCGATTTATCGATCAACTCGTAAGCGCCCGGAAACACAGCCGGTTTAATCACGTCTTCAAATAAATCCTGAGCAAAGTAGCGGAGCCGGTCTTCGGACTGACCCTTGTAACGCTTGAAATAGAGGTCGTTAAAGACTTTTCGGCTATACTGATCCGTCACAGCGAAAACCGGTAGACTAAGAAAAGTGGCCGCACTCTTCTTAAAGCTGGCCATCAAGCCCTGCTGCCGGCGCGCGTAAAAGGACAGGGTATGCACCAGGTTGGTGCTTACCAAAGTGCCCTCGAGATCGTAGAATGCGGCCCCTGCCAAGCTCTCCTCCAGCTACTTGGAAAGCCACTATACCG
>DATENQ010000358.1:0-7796 GCA_035275005.1 Pyrinomonadaceae bacterium
GGACACCAACATCGTGATGCTCGCGGACGCGCGCTCCGGCAAAGCACGTCCCATCCTGACTGAAAAAGACGAAGCCTGGGTGGACGTCTCCTGGGGCGACATCGACTGGGACAGAACCGGTATCGCGCGTGGCGACGTCGAATGGATCGATCAGGGCAAACGTTTTCTGTGGGCCAGCGAGCGTGATGGCTGGCGTCACATCTACTCGATTTCACGCGACGGCAGCGACGTGAAGAACATCACGCCGGGAAACTATGACGTGATCACTGTCGAGCGCGTGGACGCGCAAAACGGTTGGCTCTACTATCTCGCGTCACCGGAAAATGCGACGCAACGTTATCTCTATCGCGTACGCATCGACGGGGGGGCAAATGGCAAGGAAGAAAGACTGACGCCGGCGAGTGTACCCGGCGTGCACAGCTACAACATCTCGCCGCGCGGTGAGTTTGCGATTCACGTCTATTCGACCTTCAACAGAGTTCCGGTAACGGACGTGGTGCGCTTACCGCAGCACGCCGTCGCGCGAACGCTGATCGATAACAAACAGGTGCAGGACCGTCTGGCGCAGTTGAAACAGACGTCGACTGAGTTTTTCAAAGTCGATATCGGCGAAGGCGTGCAGCTCGACGGCTGGATGATTAAGCCGCACGATTTCGATCCGCAGAAGCATTATCCGGTGCTGTTTTATGTTTACGGCGAGCCGTGGGGTCAGACGGTGATGGATCGCTGGGGCGGGCGCGATCGGCTGTGGCACCAGATGCTGGCGCAGCAGGGTTACCTCGTGATGAGCGTGGATAATCGTGGCACTCCTGCGCCGCGTAGTCGTGCGTGGCGAAAGATCATCTATCGGAAGATGGGGATCGTGAACTCGGGTGATCAGGCCGCGGCGGTGCGCGCGATTGCCAAGTGGCCGTTTGTCGATGCGTCGCGCATCGGGATCTGGGGCTGGAGCGGCGGTGGTTCGTCTACGCTGAATGCGCTGTTCCGTTATCCGGACGTGTACGCTACGGGCGTCGCTGTGGCGCCGGTTGCGGATCTGCATTACTACGACACGATTTACCAGGAGCGATACTGCGGGCTGCCGAAGGACCATCCGGAGGAGTGGAAGCAGAGCTCGCCGATCACGTTTGCGGGCGGGTTGAAGGGGAATCTGCTCGTGATTCACGGAACGGGCGACGACAACGTTCACTACCAGGGCACCGAGGCGTTGATCAATACGCTCGTCGCGAATAACAAGCAGTTTTCCATCTTTCCGTATCCAAATCGATCACACGGGATTTACGAGGGCGCGGGAACGCAGCGTCACCTGTTTGGTCTCATCACCAAATACGTCAACGAAAAGCTCCCTCCCGGCCCAACAACAGCAACGACAAGCTCAGCCAGGTAATTGTAGGGGCGGCACTCCGTGGCCGCCCGTCGCGCGTTAAACCGAACGGCGGGCGGCACTCCGCCCCTACAAAGCCATCAATCTTTTCAACATCAAAATCTGACCCTTGTGCTGCGATTCGTGATCGATCAGACGATGCAGAATCCAGCGCAGATTGTATTCGGTGGTTTCACCGCCTCGTTCGTAAGTAATAATGCGTTCGAGATCTTTATCGTTGTAAGAGAAAAGCACATCACGCGTCTGATTGCGAATCAAGTCGATCTCGTTCAAGCAAAACTCAGTTGTGTAGCCGTTGCGGGCGACCGCATCGACGTCATCGAGGATATCCCAGTACGGCTCCTTTTTGTCTTCTTCCGTGAGCTGATGTCCGGCGACAACCATCTGCATCCAGAACCACTCCGCTTCACCGATGTGCAGCACCAGGCCGCCAATCGAATGCGCACCGAGAAACGCCGGTTTGCCGATCAGATCGTTGGGAATGTCTTTGACTGCTACCTGCACCTGAAGGCGCACTTCTTCCATGCCCGCGAGGTAGTAGCCGATTCCGGTTGATAAGCCTGGTTGAGGAGTCAAAACTCTGCGTCTCATTGCAACAAATCCTTTCCCGGGTGTGGTCTGACGAAAAGCATTAGCAGCATCGCGGCGGTTGCTCCCATCACCGCGCTGATGAGGAACGCGACCGTCGGCCCTTTCCAATCCCAAATCATACCCATCAGGAGCGAAGCAGGAAACACCGTCACTCCGAAAGCAAGATTGTACAGGCCGTATGCCGTCCCGCGTTGCTCCGGCCGCACGAGATCGGCGACCAACGCCTTCTCCGCTCCTTCCGCCAGACCGAAGTAGATTCCGTAAATCAGAAAGAGAATCCAGAGCGAGGCTGTGTTGCTGACAAAGGCAAAGCCTGCGTAAACGGCCGCGTACAACACCCAACCAGAAACGATCAGACGCTTCCGTCCAAGGCGGTCCGAGAGATCGCCGCCAAACAACGAGCTCAAGACCTTCGTGCCGTGGTGCGCGGCCCAGAGCAACGGCACCATCGCGATCGACACCCCGGAATCCATTGCTCGCAGGATTAAAAAGCTGTCGGAAGAGTTTGAAAGCGTAAAGAGCGCCAGGATCAAGAGAAACCGTTTGAAGTTGCTGTCGAACCCGCGCAACGAAAGCTTTCCCATTTGCGCGCCGTGATGTGCCTGTACCGGCGACTCTCGCATGAAGAAGATTGCAACGAGCACCGCAATCAACGCCGGAACCGAAGCAGCCAAAAATATTTTCGAGAACTCTTGAGCTGTCGGAGAGCGTGAGTTTGCGACAAAGAGTACGACCAGTAAGTATCCGACTAGTGGACCGATAACCGCGCCGCCGTGGTCCATCGCGCGATGAAAACCAAACGCAAGACCGCGTTGTTCAACCCTCACCGTGTCCGCGATCATCGCATCGCGTGGCGCGGTTCTAATTCCTTTGCCGACGCGATCCGTGAGACGGATTGCGAGCACCTGTGTCCACGTGCGCGCGAATGCCAGCAACGGCCGCGCGACCGAAGCGAGTGAATAACCCGCGACGACGAGTAATTTCCGTTTGCCGAGCCGGTCGCTGAGATAACCTGCAAACAGCTTCAACAGACTCGATACCGACTCAGCGAGTCCTTCGATAGCCCCGATCACACCTGCCGAAGCACCCAAACTCGTCGCAAGAAAAACCGGCAGCAGTGGATAAATGATCTCGCTCGAAGCATCGTTGAGCAGACTCACCAACCCAATCGCCACCACATTTCGCGGCAACCCACGATACCGCCGCCACAAATTACTGCCATTTTCCACAGAACCAGGATCTGCGTTCATCTGCGTAATCTGCGACTAAACTGCTGTGTCCTTAGTGTAGTTGGCCCTCACGATGGTCTTGATGTTGCCGCGGACGTGGAAGTCGCCTTCGATGTCGACGCGTAGAGGATCGCAGGCGGCGACGAAGTCTTCCAGGATGATGTTGATGACGTGCTCGTGGAAGATTTTGACGTTGCGGAAAGAGTTTATGTAGAGCTTAAGACTCTTCAATTCGATGCAACGCTCGTTCGGGACGTACTCAAGGCGGATGGTGGCGAAGTCGGGGAAGTCGGAGAACGGGCAGATCGCCGTGAACTCCGTGATCTCGAAATTGATCTTGATCTCGCTACCGGGAAACTCGTACGGGAACGTGTCGAGCGCGAAGAGGTTCATCTCCGCGCGCGGCGTCGACTGGATGTCGAGACATTGCTGGTTAGGCGGTAAAAGCGTGGCCATGCGAAACGGATCTTAACCACAAAGACACGAAGACACAAAAGTTGAAATTTGTGTCTTCGTGTCTTTGTGGTTAATAGGGTGGTTAGTAAGCTGGGGCCCGATTGCGATTTCCCGTGTCGAAAAACTTGATCAGCACGAGGCCCGCGATGAAGCCACCGATGTGCGCCGCGTATGCGACGCCGCCTGATTGCGAACCACCGCCAAACATTCCCAGCCCGCTGATCAACTGGAAGGCGAACCAGATCCCGATCGCGACATATGCCGGAACATCCGTGAGGAAGCGGAAGAGAATCACCGTCACGCGGCGTTTCGGATGCAGCAGAATGTAGCCACCCAACACGCCCGAAATCGCTCCCGAAGCGCCGAGACTCGGAACCAAAAGACTTTCCGGATCACTCGCCAACACTCCAGTCGTAAACACATGGGCCAACGAAGCAATGATCCCGCATAGCAGATAGTAAATCAGATATTTGACGTGGCCCAGGCGGTCTTCGATGTTATCGCCGAAGATCCAAAGGAAGAGCATGTTGCCCGCGATGTGCGCGATGCCGCCGTGCATAAACATCGACGTAATGAGGGTGAAATAAACCGAACCCGGAGTCTCACCAAGCCCGGGAATCCGCACCAGTTGTCCTGTCACTGGATGTTCAAGTACGCGGGCCGGGGTAACGATATCGTGGCCTTGAAGAATCTCCGCCGGCACGGTTGAAAACGAGTAGGTAAAGCCTGTATCGCTGCCGAGTTTTTGCAGCACGATAAAGACAAAGATATTGAGGGCAATGATTGCGTAGTTTACGACGGGCGTTATCGTGCGATCGCTATTGTCGTCATACAGCGGAAAAACCATGGCCCTTTACCTCGTATCGGAAATGGAGAATTCTACCGCTTACGGTATGCGCAGATTGTGACGTGCCTGTTACTAAAGGATACTAAAGGGTACTAAAGCCTCAATCCAGGGCACGGTCCGTAACTGGGACGCGCGCGTGAACCAGCGCCGGCTCTTGCGGCCTCAGTAATTCATACCCTTCCGAACGCGCCACATACGTCGCCGCGGTCAAATCGCCGGTAACGTTCAGTGTTGTGCGACACATATCAAGCAACCGATCCACACCCAGAATGATCGCAATCAACGCGGGATTGACACCGATCGTCACGAGCACGCCGATGATAAACGGAATCGAACCCGACGGAATACCCGCTGTTCCAATACCGCCGAGTATTGCCAGGTAGACTACCGTCAACTGCTGGGCCAGCGAGAGATCTACGCCCGCGAGTTGGGCCAGAAACAATACCGTCACGCCTTCGTACAACGCGGTGCCGTTTTGGTTCGCAGTGGCGCCGACAGTCAGCACAAAGCTGTTAATCTCCTGCGGCACGCCGAGGTTTTGTTCTGACACACGCAGCGCAGTCGGCAGTGTTGCATTCGACGACGAGGTCGAGAACGCCGTCAGGATAACGGTCTTGATCCGTCTGAAAAACTCGAGCGGCGAGATGCGCGACAGGAAGTAAATCGAAAGCGAGTAGACGCCAAACATGTGCAGCGATAGGCCAAGCAGCACCGTCAACACAAACCATCCGAGCGCTTGCAAAAGGTCGAGACCAAACCGCGCGGTGTTGTTGAAGAGCAGGCACGCAACCGCGTAAGGCGCAAACTTCATGATCATCTCAATGATCTTCGCCGTGATCTCGTAAAGCCCTTCGAGCACTCGCAGCACCGGCGCCGTCACCGTCACGGGAAGCAGCGTAATCGCGACGCCAATCACCAACCCGAAGAACATCAGGTGCAGCATGTTCGCGTCTTCTTTGCCCGAAACCGCGAAAAACGGGTTCTTCGGCACGATCGTTTCCACCACCGACATCAGCGGCTTCGGCGTCGCGCTCTTCGCCTGCGTTGCCGCCTCGACGGTCTTCGTGGCGTCGGTGGCGTAACGTTGCTGCAAGGCCGCGGCAGTTTCCGGATCGATGCGCTTGCCGGGCCTGATGGTGTTCGCGAGTGTGAGACCGATAACGACTGAGATGGCCGAGATCACCAGGCAATATCCAAACGACTTCAGACCGACGCGACCGAGTTTGCGGACGTCGCCAATGCCCGCAACGCCGACCACGAGCGATGAGAACACAAGCGGCACGACGATCATCAGCAGCAGTCGCAGAAATAGTTGGCCTATGGGCTGCGTGATGTTGTCGACGATCCAAACGACGGTCGGATGATCGCCGCCGAGTATTCGATTGACGGCTACGCCCGCAATCACGCCGACCGCAAGTCCGATCAGGATCTTTGTGTGAAGCGCCATGCCACGCGGCTCGTCCGGAGTCATTTCATCCAGATCCGTAGCTATCTCGCGTTCGAACGCATCTCGCTCGACCCGATTTTGGTTGTCTCTTTTTTCAGACATAGTTTTTCGTCAGCGACCCCAGCGAAGTTTGTCGCGCAGAACGTCGAAGTAGTTCCGATTGCTCGGCTGAATGATATTGAAAGTCGTGCCGCTCTTGCGAATCACAACTCGATCTTCGACTTCCATCGGAAAACCGACTTGCCCGTCGAGCGTCAACGCGACTTCTTCGTTATCAGTCTTCAACAACAACTCGATCTCGGCATTGTCAGGAACAACGATGGGACGATTGGAAAGCGTGAAAGGACATATCGGTGTTATCACCACGGCATTCATCGATGGAAAAATCACCGGGCCACCGGCGGAGAGATTGTAGGCAGTCGAGCCCGTTGGCGTTGAGACGATTAGACCATCCGAACGAAAAGCGTTGACGAAGTAGCGGTCGAAATATGTTTCGATCTCGATGATGCGCGCGAGGGCCGACTTATTGATGACTACGTCGTTGAGCACGCGACTGGTTTTCGGCGGATCGTTGCCGCGTCTTAGTTCGACGTCAAGCATCACGCGGCGATCCAGGCGATAGTTTCCCGAAAGGATCGACTCCAGCGCGCTGAAAAGTTCTTCAATGCGAAACTCAGCGAGATATCCGAGCCCGCCGTAGTTGACGCCGAGAACCGGCACTTCCTGATCGCCGATCAGGCGCGCGGTCGCGATCATCGTGCCGTCGCCACCCAGGACCAGCATCAAGTCAACTTCGCCGGCGAGCTTCTCGCTTTCGACTTGATGCACCGCACAACCGGTCTGGTGTTCGATTCGTTCGCGCTCGATTTCCGGTCCACCGACGAGCGTGATGTCGCGCTCAGCAAGCCACGCTACCAGTTGGCAGATGGTCTTCAGGGCGTCAGGTTGATGCGGTTTAAGGACTATTCCTATCCGCTTGATTGACGACATCGGTGTTTGAGGATAGCACATTTAAGCCGCAGATTTACGCGGATGAACGCGGATCAGATCAGCGTTTATCTGCGTAAATCTGCGGCTTAAATCTTGTACAGGGCCAAATACTCAACGTTGCCTTCAGCGCCCTGGATTGGAGACTCGATCACACTTACAACGGCGAGTCCCAAAGTGCGCGCAGCATCATTAACCTCTTCAACGACGCGCTCTCTCTTCGCGGGATCGCGTACAACTCCACCGCCACCAACTTCCCCACGGCCTACCTCAAACTGCGGCTTGATGAGCGTTATGATTGCGCCTCCCGCAACCATCAACGGAACAATCGCCGGCAGCACTTTCGTCGCCGAGATAAACGAAACGTCCATCACAGCCACATCAAACCGGTGCGGAAAATCTTCGGGCTGCAAGTAGCGAGCGTTGACGCCTTCCCTGACTTCCACTCGCGGATCGTTACGCAGTCGCCAGTCGATCTGGTTATGACCTACGTCGATCGCGAAAACTTTTCGCGCGCCGTGTTGCAAAAGGCAATCAGTAAATCCGCCTGTCGATGCTCCTACGTCGAGACAGTCCAATCCGGTGACGTCGATCTGAAACTCGCGCAGCGCGGCTTCGAGTTTCAAACCGCCACGCCCGACATAACGACTCGTCGGATCGTCGCCGCCCTTGATGCGAATTGCTGAGTTTGTATCGAACTGGTGGGAGGGTTTTTCGACGCGCTGCTCGTCAACCAGCACAACGCCGGCCATCACCATCGCCTGGGCTTTTGTGCGCGAGTCGGCAAGACCTCGCTCGACCAGCAGTTTATCTATACGTTCGCGTGTCACAGGATTTTAATTCTGCTAAATCCTG
>DATENQ010000359.1:0-5083 GCA_035275005.1 Pyrinomonadaceae bacterium
CTCGGATATTGGCGTTCGGTTGACTGGCTAGTAAAACGAACTGGTGACGTTCTGACATGGTGGAACTCACTCTCCAGGGCATCCTCTCGACTCCTTTCGAGCCGAAAGGTATCAGCAACGGGAAAAGTGTTTACCATGTCTACGAACATGTGTTTAGGATGTCTCCGGTCTATACATCTTCCTGACTTGTTCTTTTTTGAGGCTCGCTTTTAGCTTTGGAAGATTAGAACAGGTCGACTAAAAACTCCGCTTTGAGGCTAGCTTTCAGAGCTAGCTTTCAGATCTAAGAAGAATTAGAGCAGTTTAATTAGAACAAGTCAGGAAGAGGGGCTTGCCCCCGCTGCTTTGGGATTTAAAGCTCCTGTGATTACTAATTTCCCAGATCTTAAAGGTTGGTTGCCGGTGGATGCGGTCGTCGTTGAGGGGCGGCCGGGATTGTTGTGGATGGAGATGTCGGGCATGAGCCCGACGGAGCCGTTCTTTCAGCAAACCGTCGAGCGCGCGAAAGCCATTGGCAAAAGTGAGATGTTCACGGAGTTTGACGCTCTGCTGCAACTCGATCAGTCACTGGACAGCATCGAACCCACGGGCTTCATCTTTCACTCCTCACGTTGCGGCTCGACACTCGTAGCCAACGCGTGTCGCGCCATCGCAGGTTCGATCGTCCTTTCCGAAGCCAACCCAATCGACAAGCTAATCGCACGGTTCATCACCGACATCGACGGCATCAAAGAATCGCTCTATTCAGTTTTCCTGCGGGCTACAGTTCGCGCCCTGGCCCAGCGCCAGAACGCTGCCGAGCAACACCTCTTCGTCAAGTTTGCATGTTGCAGCTTCGCTCAAATCGAACGCATCAGCCGCATCTGGCCACGCGTGCCCTGGATTTTTCTGTATCGCGATCCGATCGAAACCATCGTCTCCAACCTCGCCAACGTACCACCATGGCTTAAAGATAACGATCGGCGCGTGCTGGCTTCGATCACCGGCGCTCCGGCAGACGTCATCGCCGAGATGAGCCTGGAAGAGCTGTGTGCCCGAACCATCGGCAGCCTTTACTCGAAAGCGCACAGTCTTGCTAACGACAACAGCATGTTGCTTAATTACAACCAACTGTCAGTACCTGTAATATCCAGTGTGTTGAGATTTTTTAAGGTCAGTCCCGCGGCTGAAGAGCTGGAGACGATCGCGCGCGCCGGCAGAGTGTACTCAAAAGAAGTCTCCGGCACGCGCCCATTCGCCGCCGACGCGGACGCGAAACAACAACTCGCTTCGGATCGCGTGCGCGAAGCAGCAGCCGCATGGGCAGTGGAACCCTATCGTCAACTCGAGCAAAAGAGGCTGGAAACAAATGAGCTCTACTAAGCTAATGCCAGGCAAACATGTGGTCGTTACAGACTTTGACGGAGGTGAAGGAATACTCGTCGATCTCAACACGAAAAAGTATTACCAACTAAACGAGACGGCGATGGTCGTTTGGAAAGGCCTCGAAAACGGCAAGACGATGAACGAGATCGTCGCCGACATCACTTCCAGCTACGAAGTCGCGCCCGACCAGGCCACACTCAGCGTGCAAAGAATTGTCGATAACTTCCAAAGCTACAAACTGGTGGGCGCACCGTGAACGCGACGAGCGGCGGCTAATCATTAAGTACGCCATTCTCACCGCAGCCGTCTTCCTGCCACTCGTATTGTCGTTTCTCTTTGTGCGCAACCTCTATCCCTTCGCCGCGTGGAACGTGATGATGGCTGGCGGCGATCTCGAGCGTGGTCGAAGTTACTGCATCCTGCGCGGCGAAACCGTCTCCGGCGAGACCATCGACATCAGGCCCATCAATCTAACCAACGCGCTCTACAGCCGCACCTGGACCATGGTCAACGCCACTATCGATAACCGCAGCTTCAGGCTCGACTCAATTCATCCGCAAAACGAAGAGCTGATTCGTCGCTTCGGTGGCGTTGAAAATCTTCCGCCGGGTGCACGCTTGCCCGATCTACTCCAGGCGTGGGGCGAGCTCTACAACAAACAACAGCCTGACTCGTCACCACAGCGCCTGAAGGCGATACGACTCGACATGTATCGCTGGGAGAGTGGTCGTTATGCTGATTACGACAAGTTCATAGAATCGTGGCGCAAGGAATTGTAAATCGCGTCGTTCCCTCAAGCGCTTTCGCCCTGGGTGTCGTGCGCAGCGTAGTTCACGGCACGTTCCTCGTTTCAGTTCTCTTCACTTCATTCTCCGCACTCGGCACACTTCCAGCGACAATCCTGCGGCCCACAGGCGTGATGAAGCTTTTGCCGTGGAGCTTTTACGAGCAACTGCAAACACCTTCCGCAATGGTGCTTTTGAAGACGGTGATGGTGCTGTCGCTGTTGTTGAGTACCGCAGGACTTCTGACTGTAGTATCGACGAAGACGTCCCTTTTACTGGTGATTTTCTACCAGGGACTGTTGCGCAGCTTCGGACACTTCAATCACGACGAGATGCTCGCCGTTTACTGCCTCGCCGTGCTGGCGTTCACTCCATGCGGCGACGCTTTTTCACTCGATAGCCGGATCGCGCCAAAAAAGCGAAAAGAGCGGCCGGGGTTTGCGTACGCGTATCCGATCCTGCTGATGCAATTATTGATGGCGTGGTCCTATTTCAGTTCCGCGCTCATCAAGCTCCGAACGGCGGGGTTCAAGTATCTCAGCGCTGACAACCTGCCGGCCCTCGCCATCTTCCACTCGCTCGACAACCTGCACGATACCCACTTTCGCCTTGCCTTCTGGCTGCCGCAGGTGAAGGCGTGGCTGCCGTTCGCAGTTGCGCTCGTACTCATCTGGGAGCTCGCGTTTCCCCTCGCGGTCTTCTGGCGCCGCGCGCGCTGGTGGATCCTGGGCTTCGGGATCGTCTTTCACCTGTCGACGCTGTTCCTGATGAACATTTTTTTCCCCCACCATCTCGCGATGTATTTGATCTTCATCGACTGGGATCACAGGTTTCCGCGACGATACAAATGAATACGAATTAAGCTAGTTTTAGTAATGTTTAATTTCGTTGACTGCCTTCAAAAGGGCGTGGTACTTTTTCTCGCCACACTGAACATCGTGGGCCCACCTTTAAAGGAGAAAATAGGCATGTCTAAGTATTTTCGGGTTTCCGTAATCTCCGCTGGCTTAGCAGTCATGATGCTGGGACTGGCGCAGGTTGCGGCAGGGCAATTAGTCATTTCCGAATTCCGCGTACGTGGTCCAAATGGCGCGAACGACGAGTTCATCGAAATTGCAAACAACAGTGGCGCGGATCATACCGTCGCAGGTGGCGGGACCGGTTATGCCGTAGCGGCTTCAAACGGCGTAGCTCGTTGCGTTATCCCCAATGGTACGGTCATCCCCAACCGTGGACATTATCTTTGCGTGAACAGTGTTGGATATAGCCTCGCTTCTTATCCCGCTGGTAATGGAACTACCGCAACAGGCGATGCTACCTACACGACTGACATTCCCGACAATGCCGGTATCGCGATCTTCAACACCAGTATTGCAGCCAACTTCAACCTGGCAAACCGTCTTGATGCCGTTGGCTCAACCTCAGAAGCGAACACTCTCTACAAGGAAGGCACCGGATACCCGGCGCTGGTTCCCTTCTCGATCAACTACTCTTTCTATCGCGATAACTGTGGCAAGGGAGGTTCGATTACAACCTTTGGCGCCTGCCCCACCGGTGGGAGCATCAAGGATACGAACAACAACGCCGCTGACTTCGTGTTTGTCGATACCAACGGCACGTCCGCAGGTGCGGGCCAACGCCTTGGCGCACCCGGACCGGAGAATCTGAGCTCGCCGATCGAGCGGAACGCTTCTTTCTCCCCAAACCTCCTGGATATCTGTGTTAGCGCAGCATCGCCGCCTAATCGCGTGCGCGACTTCACGTCCGATCCGCCGAATAACTCCACCTTCGGTACTCTCGATATTCGAAGAACAATCGTCAACAACACCGGCGGAAATGTTACCCGCTTGCGCTTCCGTGTAGTTGACCTGACGACGTTCCCGGCGCCCAGCGGCATCGCCGACTTGCGACCGAGAACTTCAACCGCGGTGGTAGTCACGGTGGACCGTCCACCATGTGGCAGCGGTACCAGCAACGTGACCGTCAACGGAACGACACTCGAGCAACCTCCGTCACAACCAAACGGCGGTGGTTTCAACTCGTCAATGTCGGCTGGAACAGTGACGCTGGCTACTCCGATTGCCAACGGCGCATCGGTAGACGTGCGCTTCCTGCTTGGCATTCAGCAAACAGGAAGCTTTAAGTTCTTCTTCAACATCGAAGCGCTGCCGTAACAAGAACCAACGGGAACTTTTAGCCGCAGATCTTCGCGGATGAACGCAAATCCGATCCGTTCATCCGAGAAAATCTGCGGCTAAATTTTTTATGGGAAACTATAGGTGACGATGTATTCGGGAGGAGCACTTTCAAGAAACGGCCGGCCATCATGTTCGAGCCACGCATGACCAGCGAATTTGCCGTCAGTTTCATTGCGCACGCCGAAGATGATCCTGGTCGAGACTCCGCTGCGCGAGAGATAGCGATGAAGCACGGCCGCGCGCTTCCAACATACGGGTTTAAATATCAGGCAATCGACTGATAGTAATAGATCAATCGCCTGGGCGAGCTGCTGCTCGTTTGTACCCGCGGGCGCAGCTTGTTTCTCGTTGCTATTGCCGGCCACAATCTGGAGGGCGCGTGGTAACGAGTAAAAGCGAGCAGCCACAGAAAGAATGGACACCCACCATGCCATCCGCAACAACAACCAGGCTTCGCCAGGCTCCGAGATGAATTTGCGACTGACGCTCCTTAGAAGACGAACTGCCTTTGCCATTAGTCCGGCATTCTAGCAAAAAGCATCTTCAGCCGCAGATGAACGCGGATAAACGCCGATTTGAGTTTTCACACCTAAAACGCTAGTCTTAATCACCAAAGCCTTTATTAATCACAGAGTAAACCTTAGGAGGATCTGTGGCGGTTATTCGTCCATTTCGTGCTTTGCGCCCGCAAGCTGACCGCGCGCAGTTGGTGGCCAGTGTGCCGTACGACGTCGT
>DATENQ010000360.1:0-3172 GCA_035275005.1 Pyrinomonadaceae bacterium
AACCTCGTTGCGCGAACGCTCCAACAGGAGCAGGGCGAATCGGGAAGCGGTCGCTTCAATCAGCGTGTGCCTGACGAGATCGGCGCGTGGATTCACATTGACGAGAGTGGGACGGTTTCGGTCTTCACGGGAAAAGTCGAACTAGGCCAGAACATTCGCACCTCGCTCGCGCAGGCGGTTGCGGAAGAGCTGCACGTGCCGGTGACAACAGTGCGGCTGGTAATGGCCGACACGGATCTGACTCCGTTTGACATGGGTACGTTTGGCAGCCTGACAACTCCGCGAATGGCGCCGCAACTGCGCAAAGCCGCGGCGGCCGCGCGCGAGGCGCTGATCTCACTCGCTGCCGAGCAGTGGAAAGTCGAACGCACAGCCGTGCGCCTCGTAAACGCGCGTTTCGTCAATCACGATGCGAGCAAGTCGCTGACCCTCGCGGAGGTTGCGAAAGGCCAGAAGCTCGTCAAGACGATTCCGCCGGACGTACAGGTTACGCCGGTGAGTGATTGGACCATCGCGGGCACGTCTGTTCCGAAAGTCGACGGCCGCGACTTCGTCACCGGCAAGCATCGATACACGACAGACATGAAGCGCGACGGGATGTTGTACGGGCGCATAGTTAGACCAACGGCAATGGAGTCGACGCTTGTTTCGACCGATACGAAAGCGGCAGAGGCGATACCCGGCGTGGTCGTGGTGCGCGATGGCGATTTCATCGGTGTTGCCGCGCCCGATCAGCAGACTGCATTACGCGCGGAGAAGGCCATCGCGGTCCATTGGAAAGCGCCCGGACAGCCGGGTAATGAAGAGTTGTTTGAGTATTTGAAGAAGAACGCGACGGAGAGCAGTCGAGGTGGTGGACGCCCGGTTGGCTCTATCGCCGATGGCATGGCCGCGGCGGATAAAAAACTTTCGCAGACGTACACCGTGGCTTACATCGCGCATGCGCCGCTCGAGCCACGCGCCGCTGTCGCCGAGTGGAACGACGGCAAACTGACTGTCTGGACCGGCACGCAGCGTCCATTCGGTGTGCGATCGGAACTGGCGGAAGCGTTTCACATGCCGGAAGAGAAGATACGAGTGATCGTGCCTGATACAGGATCGGGATATGGAGGCAAGCACACGGGCGAATGCGCCATCGAAGCAGCGCGGCTGGCGCGCGCGAGTGGCAAGCCGGTGAAGCTCGTTTGGACGCGCGAAGAAGAGTTCAACTGGGCTTACTTTCGTCCCGCGGGCGTGATTGAAGTCAGCAGCGGCGTGAAGAACGACGGCACTGTGACGGCGTGGGAGTTTCACAACTACAACTCGGGTGCTTCCGCGATTCAGGTCAAGTACGACTTTCCGAATCAGAACATTCAGTTTCACAACAGCAAGTCGCCTTTGCGGCAGGGTTCGTATCGCGGTCTGGCTGCGACGGCGAACCACTTCGCGCGTGAAGTACACATGGACGAGTTGGCCCACCTGGTCAACATGGATCCGGTCGAGTTTCGTTTGAAGAACATAAAAGACGCGCGCTTGAAAGCGGTGTTGGAAGCGGCGGCAAACGCGTTTGGATGGAGTCGCAGGAAGAAGGGATGCGGGATCGCGTCCGGCTTTGAGAAGGGTAGTTATGTCGCGGCTGCGGCTGAGGTCTCGGTTGATGCAAAGACAGGGCGCGTGAAGATCGAGCGAGCGGTTGAGGCGTTCGAATGTGGCGCGATCGTGAATCGGATGCACTTGCACAACCAGGTCGAGGGCGCGGTGGTGCAGGCGATCGGAGGCGCGCTGTTCGAGAATATTCAGTTCAAGAATGGACAGATCCTGAACGGTAAGTTTTCGCGTTATCGATTGCCGCGATTTAGCGACATGCCGAAGATCGAGATCGTGTTGCTCGACCGGAAAGACTTGCCGTCAGCCGGCGCCGGCGAAACGCCTATTGTCGGATTGGCTCCGGCGGTCGGTAACGCGATCTTCGACGCGACCGGCGTTCGAATCAGGTCTTTGCCGCTGATAAACGCAGATAACGCAGATCTGCGTTAGTCTGCGTTCATCCGCGGCTTAACTCTTTGAAGGCTTCTGCAATTGTGTGCGTAAGAGGTCCTTCAACGGAGTAACGCCTGAAGTCGAACGTCGTGACCGGCGCTACGCCGAGACTTGACGACGTCAAAAAGATCTCGTCTGCATCGGTAAGATCGGGCATGTCGTAGATTCCTTCCAGCAGCGGAACGAAGTGTTTGTTTGCGATCTCGATCACGCATTCGCGCGTGATGCCCGCGAGCGCGCCTGTGCTCAACGTTGGTGTGTGCAGTGTGCCGTTCCTGGCCCAGAACAGGTTGGCGGTCGTCGCTGACGCAATCTCGCCACGCTCGTTCAAAACCACAGCCTCATCGAAATCTCGACTCTGCGCCTCTTCCCATGAAAGGACGTGATCGAGGTAATTCAAACTCTTGATTCCGGAGAGTGGCGAGACGGTGTTCACTCGATATGGAGAGACTGCGAGTGACAACCCGGTTTGGGGGATCTTCTGCGATTCGCCAGTCATGATCAGCAGGTCGGTCTTCTTCGTTCCCGGCGCTTTTGTCTTCCAGATGTCGCGGCCGCTGCGAGCGAGCATTATCACGCGCGCGCGACCTTGCTGTACCTGGTTGACGGCGATCAGTTTGCGCAGCGCGTCGCCGACGTTTTTCTCAGTGCAACCGGTGTGATCGATGTCGAGTTTTTTAGCGTGGGTAGTGAGGCGTTGCCAGTGTTTGGACCAGAGAAACGGTTCTGAGTTGTAAATAGCGAGAGTGGTGAAAACTCCGCGCCCGTACAGCATCGCCGACGAAACCGGCGCGACGCGCGCTTTCGTCGCCTCAACCATGCTCTTGTTGAGGTAGATGACAGGGTGCATTCGTGGTAACTCAGAAAATTTCACGCAGAGGCGGCAGAGTTTTTTCTTTGCTTCTTCGCGCCTTTGCGTGAAAAATATCTAGACACTCACGACTTCAGCCTGGAGCTTTTCGGAGAGCGCGTTGCGCCAGGCCGCTTCCAAGTCAGATACTTTCGCCCGAATTGCTTCGGCACCATTAACATTGATTATCAAACTATGTCCACCAACGCGGCCCACGATTGCGAATGGAGCGTTGTTGCGCTCGGCAATCTCGCGCACGGCGCCGGTTTCCGCGGAATCGAAGCTGATGACGATCCGTGACGG
>DATENQ010000361.1:0-6401 GCA_035275005.1 Pyrinomonadaceae bacterium
GCTTGGTGTCGATGAAAATGAGGTGACGCCCAACGCAAGATTTATCGACGACCTCGGCGCCGACTCGCTGGACACGGTCGAACTCGTGATGCGTTTCGAAGAGGAGTTTGGGATCGAGATTCCCGACGAAGACGCTGAAAAAATCCAGAGTGTGCGAGACGCGTATAACTATATCGATCAGCACAAGAAGTAGAACTTTAGCCGCGGATGAACGCGGATTAACGCCGATCTGCGTTTATCCGCGTTCATCTGCGGCTTAAATATTCGTAAGGAGTTCTAAAGTTGACACGTCGTGTCGTGATTACGGGCCTCGGCCTCGTCACACCTGTCGGTAACACTGTCGAAGACACGTGGACCGCTCTGATGAACGGGCGCAGTGGCGCCGACTACATCAAGAAGTTTGACGCCGAGCGATTCTCAGTCAAATTCGCCTGCGAAGTTAAAAACTTCGACCCGCTCACATTCATCGCGAAGAAAGAGGCGCGCAAGATGGGCGCCTTTATTCATTATGCGATTGCGGCGTCGATCGAAGCGGTTGCCGACAGCGGCATCCAAATGACGCCTGAGGGCAAGTTCCCGGCCGAGTTCGCCGAGAATGCAGGCACCTACATCAGCAGCGGCATCGGAGATTTCTGGGCTATCGAGCGCGAACACTCGAAATTGCTGGACGATGGACCAGATCGTGTCTCGCCGTTCTTTATCGTCTCTGCAATCGTGAATCTCGCCGCGGGCCAGGTCTCGATTCGCTTCGGCGCCAAGGGGCCAAACTCAGCGACCGCTACCGCCTGCTCCGCCGGCGCACACGCGATTGGCGACAGCTTCAAGATCATTCAACGCGGCGATGCCGACTTGATGATCTGCGGCGGCGCGGAGTCGGCAATCACGCCGATGAGCGTCGCGGGCTTCTCGGCGATGCGCGCGCTCTCGACCAACAACGACGATCCGCTGCACGCGTCGCGTCCGTTTGAGAGAGATCGCGATGGCTTCGTGATCGGCGAGGGCGCCGGGATCATGATTCTCGAAGAGCTCGAGTTTGCGAAGAAGAGAGGCGCGAGGATCTACGCTGAAGTCGTAGGTTATGGCGCTTGCGCTGACGCATTTCACCTGACGATGCCGGACGAAACCGGCTCGGGCGCGCGCCGCGTGATGCAGCGAACGCTCCGCGACGCAGGCGTGAAACCCGATCAGGTCGGCTACATCAACGCGCATGGTACGTCGACGCCTTACAACGACAAGTTTGAAACGCTTGCGATCAAAGAGACTTTTGGCGCGCACGCTTACAAGCTTGCAGTCAGTTCAACAAAGTCGATGACAGGTCACTTGCTCGGCGCGGCCGGCGGTATTGAAGGTGTGTTTTGCGTGTTGACACTGAGTCGCAACGTGATTCCGCCGACGATTAATTACGTGAATCCCGATCCGGATTGTGACCTCGATTACGTTCCGAATGAACCTCGCGAAGCAAGAGTCGATTACGTGCTTTCGAACAGCTTCGGGTTTGGCGGCACGAATGCGGCGTTGCTGTTTAAGAGGTATGAAGGTTAATGAAGATCATTGTGATGATGAAGCAGGTCGCAAACAAAGACGCGATCCTGCGGATTAATAAAGACGCAACATGGATCGAGGAGGGCGATCTCTCCTTTGAAGTGAGCGAGTCAGACGGATACGCGCTCGAGGAAGCTTTGCGTGTGCGGGAGAAGCTGGGCGGTGAAGTGATTGTTTGTTCGATGGGGCCACAGCGTGTGAAAAGCGTGATCAAAGACGCGCTCGCGCGTGGCGCCGATCGCGCGATTCATGTTGTTGGCGACAACCTCACGCATCTCACGCCGTACGCTGCCGCGACCGTGCTCGCCGACGCCATCCGAGATGAAAAGCCGGATCTCGTCATGACGGGATTGCAGTCGGATGACTATGGTTATGGGCAAACGGGCGTGATCATGGCTGAGCTGCTCGGCTTGCCGCACGCGACGATCGTGATCGAGTTGGACGCTGCAGCGGACAAGCTGCGCGTGAAGCGTGAGCTCGAGAGTGGCTGGTACCAGTGGTACGAGATGTCGCTGCCTGCGTTGCTGACGATTCAATCGGGTATCAGTCAGATTCGCTATGCGACGTTGAAGGGAATCATGGCGGCGAAGAAGAAAGAGATTAAGGAAGTGACGCCGTCAGCGGAGCTTGTTGGGCGTCCTTCGCACCAGCGCGTCGAGAAGATCTACCTGCCGCAAAAGACGAAGCAGACGCAGATGCTTGGAAATGGCGACGCGAAGGCGGGCGCGGCGGAGTTGGCGCAGAAGCTTCACGTTGAGGCGAGGGTTTTTTGATGAGTAGCGGAATACTGGTTTTCATTGAACATAAAAGTGGCGTCGCGAACAGGAGCTCGGTGGAAGCGATAGCGGCGGCGCAGGCGTTGGGATCGCAGTTGCAGCAGAGTGTGAGCGCGGTTGTGCTGGGCGCGGATGTCGCCGGCCTCGCGCAGGAGATTGCGGCTTACGATGTTGCCACAGTGATCTGTGCGACGAACCCGAAGCTCGCTGACTACACGCCCGATGCGTATGCGGATGGAATGCAGCAGATCGTCAAGCAGGTCGATCCGAGTTTCGTCTTTTTAACTCACACGTATCAGGTGCGCGACTTCGCACCGAAGCTGGCTGCACGTTTCGAAAAGTCACTGATCAGCGACTGCATCCGCGCAAAGGCGGATGGCGCGAAGATCGGATTCACGAGAAGGATCTTTCTCGGGAAGCTCGATGCTGATGTTGTTTCCGATGGTGAGTCGCCGGTGTTTGCGACGTTTCAGACTGGAGCTTACCGGCCGGACCAGGCGGCGAAAGGTGGTAGTGCGCAAGTGGAGAACGTCACTGTTGAAATCGGCGACGTGCGCATGAGCCCCGAGCCTCCGTTCCAGGAAGCGAAGCAGGCTGTCGATCTCACAAAGGCAGAAGTGATCGTTGCTGTCGGCCGTGGCATCAAGAGCAAAGACAATCTCGTGCTGGCTGAAAAACTGGCGGAAGTGTTGGGTGGAGATCTCGCTGCCTCCCGTCCAATTTGTGACGCCGAGTGGCTACCAATTGATCGCCAGATCGGATCATCCGGACAGACAGTAGCGCCAAAACTCTACGTCGCGCTTGGTATCTCGGGCGCCATCCAACACCTCGTGGGTATGAAGAACTCGGGCACGATCGTCGCGATCAACAAAGATCCGGAAGCGCCGATCTTCGACATTGCTGACTATGGAATTGTTGGAGATCTATTCGAAGCAGTCCCCGTACTCACCGAAGAGATCAAAAAAATAAAAGGAAATTAGTTTAGCCGCAGATTGACGCAGATGAACGCGGATTTTTATCTGCGTTTATTTGCGTCAATCTGCGGCTAAACTCTTTTTGAGTTCCTCTACGACTTCCTCGGGTTTCCAATCATTTCCCGTATAGATCTTTGCGACTTTTCCCTGGGGACTGATGATTACCGTCCGCAGCGCGTGAATGATCTGATCCTTATCCGGGAAATAAGTTAACCCGAAAAACTGCGCGATGTCCTTGACCTGTTCGCTCGTCCCTCCCGCGAATTCCCAGTGCGCAAAAGTCTCCTTCTCATATCGCTCAGTGTGTGCGGCGCCGTAACTGCGCAGCACTTCGGGTGTGTCGTACGAAGGATCGATAGTGACGCTGAGCAGGTGCGTCTTTTCGTAAACCTGCGGGTCCTGGCCCAACGCGCGGTCGATCTGCGCGAAGTTGTCGGACATTAGCGTGCAATACTCCGGTACCGGACAACGCGTGTAGATAAACGTCAGCAGCAACGTTTTACCGCGGTAGTTGTTGATGCGGATCTCGCGATTGTCCTGATTGCGGAGCGTGAAGTTCGGAACTTCATCTCCCTCTTTTGCCATCACCACGCCGGGCATCGCTGATGACGGATTGGCGCTCTGACGCGTGATGATCAAATCCTCCAGCCACGTATGTGACCCGTCGACAACCAGCGTCGCGGTAATCTGATCGTCCGGCGCGAGAATCTTGAGATCCGATTCACTCGGTACGGTGAACGGCATCGTCATCGCCGGCATATAGCCTTTGACATCTTCGTGAGACACCGTCACGAGACGCTTATCAGGCTCAACCAGCAGCACCTTGCCCTTGAGATCGAAACGCTTCTCACTCCCGCTCCGTCTGCACGACACCAAACAAAAACATAGCGCCACAAAAAGGCACAAAAGGCACAAAAACGGTTTCAGGAGGAAATCTTTTGTGCCTTTTGTGCCTTTTTGTGGCTTCATCTGATTGGTTCGAGTTGATTGTTGTAGAGGCGTTGATAGCTCCAGTAATTCGCCATCACCTTGTAGACGTAATCCTTTGTTTGCGTGAAACCGATCTCGGGAACGTAGCGATCCGCTTCGTTAGCACGTGAGCGACCGATCCACCGCGCTAGATTGTCCGCCCCGCCGTTGTAAGAACCGGCGACTGCCTGTGGCTGGTTGGGAAACTGCTGAAAGAGATTCGCGAGATACTGCGAGCCGAAACGAATCGCCGTATCAGGGTTGTAGAGATCGTCCTGTTGAAAGTTTTGCAGCTTGATTTGCGTTGCAATCTCATTCGCGGTGGATGCGATGAACTGCATCATGCCGCGAGCCGCCGCGACTGATTTCGCGTCTGCCTGGAAGCGTGATTCCTGCCGGGCTATCGAGAGCACGAAGCGGGGATCGACTGCGGGCGTTGCATTGTGCAGGAGCGACTCGCGAAAGGGCACCGGATACAAAAGCTCGACCAGTTCGCGTGGCGCGAGTTCAATCACATAATCCGCCGGCACCGTCTTCCAAACCTGTTCGGCAAAACGCACGGCACGATTCGGAATACCGGCGCGCAACGACAGCACGGCGATTGTGAAATCCTCATCCGTATTGCCGAGGGATTTCTGTGTTCGCGTGACGAATAATTCCGGCAGCGCCTCGTCGTACAGCCCAAGGAACAGCAGGTTATCAGCGAGCGCGGCACGGTTGTTCTCGTCTGGTTGCTCCTTCAGCAGTGAGATCTTATTGAACTGCGGTAAGCGGTAAGCAGGTAATGCACTGTACGCGGCCTGCACTTGCTGCAACGCGTCCGCGCGAACCTGAGGATCGTCGGTGAGTCGCAAACTCGCTTGCGCTGCCGCCCGTGATTGCTCCCACTGGCCTGCCGCGCCCTGCACTTTGCTCTCGTTGAGCAGGGCATTGAGACGCATGCGCACGAGCGAGCGTGACTTCTCGCTCGTCGCCAGGTTCAACAGTCTTTGCGTGGTGCGCGTGCCGTAATACTCGTTACGTCCTTCCGGAATCGACAAGTAAGCAGTGATTGCCTCCTCAGTTCTTCCGAGTTGTTCGAGCGCGTAAGCACGCAGGAAATTGACCTCCGCGGTGCTGGTGCCGCCGCCAACGCGAGTGCCGCCAAGATCCGAGAGCTTTAACAACTCGTCCGCATCGCGCACGACCGTGGACCAGCTGCCCTGGGCGAGGTGAATGCGCAGTTGCGCAAACAAAGCGAGCGCGCCGCCAATGTCGTTCCTGAAGCGGGCGCGTGTTTGTTGCACCCAGTTCAGCGCGTCCTGGTAGCGACCCGCTTCGTGAAGAGCATCGATGATGTTGAGGTATGTTCGCTCAGGACCAGGCGCATCCGGAAAGCGATCGACGAGAAGTTTGTAAGCGTTGACGGCATCGTCAAACCGCTTCATGCGCACATAACTGGAACCGAGAAAGCCGAGCGCATCGCGGGCGCTGGTCGACTGCGGATATAAATCGAAGACTTTTTGAAAGAGCCTCGCGGCTTCATCGTACTTCGTTTCGTTATAAAGTCCGCGCGCGATCTGAAACATCGCATTCGGCACGGTCGTGTTTTGCGGAAAGCGATCGACGACTGCCTGGTAGTGAACACGCGCGCCGGCAAAGTCGCGATTGAACTGATAGACGGAAGCCCGCAGCAGGTGATCGGCCTCGGAAAGCGTTGGGGATTTGTTATCGAACGCATCGAGTTGCCGCACAGCTTCGAGCGCGAAATCATCGGGCCGCGACGCGTCCGGCATCTGCATGACCAGTTTGGTGAAAACGTCGCGTGCCTCTGGGATCTTTCCGGCACGCACGTAGGCCAAACCCATCAAAGCCGCGCCTTCGCGCGCCACGTTCACGTTCTTGGAAAGCGTCAAAGGCTTCGCGCTGTTTGCAGCAGCCACGAAGTCACCACTTTCGACGAAACTCTCGCTCAGTCGCAAGGTCGCAGTTTCAAACAGCAGACTCGAGCGCGCGGTAGCAGTGAGTTGCTGTAAGCGCTCGCGCTCGAGAACGAGATCGCCGGTTGCGCGCGCAAGCTTTGCGAGGCGCCATAGTGCATACTCCCGCAGTCTTGAATCGTCTGTGGCAATCGACTGATAACTTGCGGTAGCGCCGGCGA
>DATENQ010000362.1:0-3376 GCA_035275005.1 Pyrinomonadaceae bacterium
CGCACCGCTCGCGGCGAGTTGGCTGAAGTCCTTGGCGCCGGGCCAAACAACGTCGCAGTTGAGCAGGACAAGCTGCATCGCACGTATGGCTTTGCGCAAGTCGCCGAGGCAGAGTTTGCCAACGCCTCGCCACGAGCGCGCGCCGTGCTAGAAGCCTACGCGCGCGGCGTCAACGCTTACGCCGCTTCGCTCGATCCCAAAGCGATGCCGCCTGAGTTTCAGATACTGCAATACAGTTTCCGCCCCTGGACGCCAGCCGACTCGCTCGTCGTCGTCAAGATATTCTTCGAAGCACTCTCAGACACGTGGCGCCTCGATCTGATGCGCCAGGCGCTGTCAGTTTTACCGGCGGAGAAACGAGCCGAGCTGCTGCCTGAGATCTCGTCGATCGACGTGCTGGTGGTTGGTAAAGACACGCAGTCGCGAGCAAAAACAGCGCAAGTAAAACCGGAGCCACTCTCACCCGCAACACTCGCCAACCTCGCGCACAACCAGTCAATCGCCGCGGCGGCGCTGGATCGCATCGGCTTCTACACAGACGCGCTCGCGGCAAGCAATAACTGGGTCGTGAGCGGCAAGCGGACCGTTTCCGGCAAGCCGCTGCTCGCAAACGATCCACACCTGCGTCCCACAGCGCCCTCGATCTGGCATATGGTCCACCTGAGCGCGCCCGGCGTGCGCGTCGCGGGCGTCGGCACCGCCGGAATTCCCGGCGTGATCATCGGGCACAACGAACGTGTCGCGTGGGGCTTCACAAATGTTGGACCAGACGTTCAGGATCTGTATGTCGAAAAGTTTAATCCCGACAATCCGAAACAGTACCAGACGCCCTCCGGCTGGCAGGATGCAGTCGTGCGCCGCGAAGAAATCAAAGTCAGAAAAGGAATCGGAAGCTCTGAATACGAACCTGTCATTCACGAGGTGACTGTCACTCGCCATGGCCCAATCATCTTCGAAGGCGACGGCAAGCGCTACGCGCTTCGCTGGACCGCGCTCGAGCCGGCAAAGAACAACTCCGAATCGACGCAGGCGTTGAATCGCGTGCGTAACTGGAAAGAGTTCAACGAAGCGCTCGAATCGTTTTCCGCACCGACACAGAACATCGTCTACGCCGATGTTGACGGCCACATCGGCTATCACGCCGCGGGCGTGGTTCCGATTAGGAAGTCGGGCGACGGCAGCGTCCCGTACGACGGATCGACAGATGCGGGAGAGTGGACCAGTTACATCCCGGTTTCAAAATTACCGTCACTTTACGATCCGCCGTCGGGAATCATCGTCACCGCCAACCAGCGAATCGCCGGCACTGACTATCCCTACTTTTTGACGCACTCCTGGGCGCAACCGTACCGCGCGCGCCGGATCCTCGACCTGCTCAACGAGAAACCAAAACTGTCAGCCGAAGATTTCCGGCGTATTCAGGGCGATGTTTATTCGATCGCGGGTGTGTTCTTCACGAGCGAAGCCGTCACGCTGTTGCGACCGAAGTTGACTCCTGCTGATGAGAAGTTGCGCGCGACACTCGATGCGTTTGAGAAGTGGGATGGAAGAGTCAACGCCGAATCGACAGTGGCGCCGCTTGCTTCGCAGATGCGAATCGTCTTCCGTTCCAGGGTTCTGACCGCGGCGCTCGGTCCGGAACTGATACGCAACTATCAGTGGAACAACTTTGACACGACGCTCGACCGCGTCATTAAAGATCAGCCGGCCGCGTGGCTGCCGAAAGAATACGCGAGCTATGCGGACCTGATGCGAGCTTCTTATAACGAGGCTATCGCCAATCTCACCAAGAATCTGGGTGCGGACGAGACGAAGTGGACCTGGGGTGAGATGGCGAAGGCGCGTTTTCCGCATCCGCTCGGCCCGGCTCCATTGATCGGCGGACAGTTTACGATTGCGCCGTTTCCGCAAAACGGCACGGGCGGTCTACTGGGCGCAACTCCGAATGTCGGCTCGGCCGTGTCGATGCGACTGATTGCGGACCCGAGCGATTGGGACAAGACGCAACAAGGAATCGCGCTCGGCGAGTCGGGGTTACCGAAGAGCTCGCACTGGAGCGATCAGCTAGCTGATTGGCGCGCAGTTACGCCACGCGAATTTCCGTTCACGCAAGCCGCCGTTGCGAAATCAACAAAACAGACTGTCGTGTTAGAGCCGTCGAAATGACTTCCTGGCGAGTCTTCTGTGCGGTTGAGCTTCCGGCGGAAGTGCGGAAGCAACTGGAGGAACATATCCTGAAGTTGCGCAAGTCGGTTCCGGATGTGGCGGCGAGTTGGAGCCGCGTGGAGAATATTCATCTCACGCTGAAGTTCTTTGGCAACGTCGCGCTCGATCGGATTCCCGTAATTACGGCAGCTGCGTCGCGAGCGGTCGCGGAGTTTTCACCGTTTGCGATTGGCGTGGGAGACACCGGTGTCTTTCCGAAACCGAGTCGTCCGCAAGTGCTTTGGATCGGCGTGAGTGATCCGTCGGGAAAGTTGTCGGCGTTGAAGGAGCGGCTGGAGAATGAATGCGCCGCGGAGGGTTTCCCAAAAGAAGATCGCGTCTTTAGACCACACCTCACGATCGCTCGCATCAGAAGACCCGAAGGCGGCAGACGTCTCGCCGACGCCCACCTTCAAATGACCTTCCCCATCATGGATATAGAACTTAACGACCTAATTGTCTTTCGCAGCGAACTCAGTCCTAGAGGATCAAAGTACACCGCAATCTCCAAACACCTAATCCGTCAACAATCCGCGTAATCCGCGGCCTACCTCGGTAGCTCACGCGGACGCGCCGGCGGCAACGGCGGATTCTTATCATCGGTCTCACCCGTCTGCGACAACACTTCTTTAATCGTACCGATACTCGAAAGCATCGCCGAAGTCTCAATCGGCATGAAGATCACTTTCGAATTGTTGGTCCGTGTCATGTCGCGCAAACTCTCGATGTAACGCACCGTGATCAGGTATTGCGCCGGATCGCCTCCGGGAACTGCCTGCCCAATTCTATTCAAAGCCTCTGACTCAGCCTCGGCATTCCGCAAACGCGCCTGCGCCGCACCTTCAGCCGCGAGTATTGCCGACTGCTTTTCACCTTCAGCGCGTGTCACCGCAGCCTGCTTCTCGCCTTCCGCGCGCGTGATCGCCGCCTGGCGATCGCCTTCCGCCTGTAGCACGAGCGCGCGACGGTTGCGCTCGGCGGTCATCTGCTTCTCCATCGTGATGCGAACGTCTTCCGGCGGATTGATGTTCTTCACGTCAACGCGCGTCACCTTCACGCCCCACTTGTCAGTCGCTTCGTCGAGAATCAGGCGCAGCTTGGCGTTGATCTGATCGCGTTGCGAGAGTGTGTGGTCCAGGTCCATCTCGCCCATCACGGCGCGCATGCCCGT
>DATENQ010000363.1:0-2897 GCA_035275005.1 Pyrinomonadaceae bacterium
GGCGTGCGGCGCGAGGCTGGAACTTGCTCTGGTCTATCGTCAGTTGCGATGTTGAATGAGGCGCTCGTCCATGCATTCATGGCCTGGAAGGATGTGCTTTGTCGTCGCCATTCAACAAAGTCGTTTGCGGGCACGGCCCCTCGTCCACTCGGCAGCTTGGACCACAACATCACGAGCTGATCGGGGTTTGGATACGGCATCGGCTCAAACACCGCATACACCACGCTGAAGATGGCCGTCGTCGCTCCAATACCCAGCGCCAGCGTCAGGACCGCGGTGATCGTGAAGCCCCTGTTCTTGAACAGCGTCCGTATGGCGTAGCTGATGTTTTGTCTAACAATTCCTATCATCATTAATCCGCGTTCATCTGCGAAAATCTGCGGTTAATACCTCACTCGTCTCTCAATGCGATTAGCGGATCGACTTTCGTCGCTCGTCGCGCGGGTGTGTAACACGCCACCAACGACACGATCACCAGCAGCGCAGGGATTGCTGTAAAGACCAACGGATCCGTCGCGCTCACCTCAAACAGCAAACTCTTGATCGTACGCGTCAACGCCAGCGCACCGACGATTCCAACCACCACACCCACCGCGGTCAACAACAGTCCCTGACGCAGCACCGCGCGCCGCAACACGCCCGGCTGCGCGCCGAGTGCGAGCCTGATCCCAAACTCCTTCGTGCGACTCCCAACGTAAACCGACATCGTGCTGTAAATACCAACCGCCGCGAGCGTCAGCGCGATAATCGCAAACGCCGTCAGCAAGATGTTCGTGAGCCGTTGCGTGCTGAGTGTCTGTCCGATGATCTCAGTCATCGATCGCACCATGTACAACGGCATGTCGGGATCCACTTCCTTGATCGCAGCCCTGAACGTCTGAGTTGCGCCCAGCGGTGGACCATCCGTCCGCACGACAAAGTACGCGCGTGTATCCGGAAACTGCGACAACGCGAAATAAATGTGTGGCCGCTTCTCTTCCATGACGTTGAGATGCTTCACGCCCCCGACGATGCCAACGATCGTCATCCACTCTCGATCACCGGTGGTCTGGATGCGTTTGCCGATAGCGTCGCCCGCGGGCCAGTAGCGTCGCGCGAGCGGCTCGTCAATGATCGCTACACGAAGTGACTTGCTGTGATCGGTCGCCGCGAAATCGCGACCCTGCAGGAGCGGAATCCCCAGCGTCTGAAAAGTTCCGGGTGTAACGGCTTGCAGTTCAGCCTGTTCAGATTGCGACACGTTCGCGCCTTCGGCTGGTGCCTGTCCCTCGACAATAAAACCATCGACGTTTCCGCCATCGGCGATCGGCAAGTTAGTGGTGAGACCGACTCCTTTGATACCGGGCGCGTTGCGTAATCTCTCGATCGCGCTGTCGTAAAAGCGCAGCGCTTTTTCTTCGTTGTCGTACTTTGCTCGCGGTAAGGTCGCGACCATCGTCAACGTGTTTTCCGCATTGAAACCGAGATCGACTGATCCCAACTTCTGAAAGCTCTTCAGCAACAAGCCGGCGCCGATCAGCAGCACGAGGGAGAGCGCAAACTGCACGGCGACGAGAGCACTGTTCAAGCGCCTGTGCGAGACGGTGCCACGCGCGCCGTCGCGCATGCCGCTGTCGATTCCCATCGAGTAGGCACGCAACGCCGGCATCAGTCCGAATAACAAGCCGGTTAAGAGTGTCATTCCCGCGGTGAACGCGAGCACGCTGCCACTCAAACTCACTTCCTCGATGCGCACGATGCCGCTGATCGGCAGTCGATCGAGCAGGCGAACGCCGGCGGCCGCGAGGCCAACACCGATGACCGCGCCGATGAACGACAGCAGCACGCTCTCTGTTAAAAGCTGGCGCGCAACTCGTCGCGGCGTGGCTCCCAGTGAGACGCGAACCGCGATCTCTCGCGTGCGTGAAGTAGCGCGCGCAAGCAGCAGGTTGGCGACGTTGGCGCACGCGATGAGCAGGACCAGGGCAACGGCGGCAAGCAACACGAGCAGTGGTTTCTCAGTCTTGCCGAGCAGCACTTCGTTCATGGGCCTGACGATGGTCCTTGGGCCATTGCCTTCGTTGAGTCCGACTGCTTCGGCGATGTTCGGATTTTGCCAGCCGAAGTTTTGCAGTACTCCGGTTGTGTCCGCCTGCGTCTGTACGATGTTCGTGCCCGGCTTCATGCGGCCGACGACCGCGAAGAAGTAAGGCGCGGTTCGCTTCGTGTCGAGCGCGAGCGGAGTCCAGAGATCGATCTCGAGGCGTGGAAACTTGAATTCCGCCGGCATCACGCCGACGACCTGTGTGGGCGTGTTGTTGAGGTTCAAAATCCTACCGACGATGTTTGGATCGCCGCCGAAACGCCGTTGCCAGAACGCGTAACTGATCACGCAGGTGGTGTTCCTGCCTTGCGTGTCTTCACCTTCGATGAACGCGCGTCCGAGCAGCGGGCTGACGCCGAAGACTTTGAAGAAGTCGGCGGTGACAGTCGCGATGGGAAGACGTTCGGGTTCGCCCTGGCCGGTGATATTGACCGCGCTGGTGTTGTAAAGCGCAATCGACTCGAGTGAGCGATTCTGATCGCGATACGCAGCAAAGTCAGCTTGCGAAACACCCCACGAGGCAAGACCCAGCTTCGGACTTGCCTGCAACATGAGCACGAGGCGATCGGGCTCGCGAAACGGCAGCGGCCGCAGCAGGATGCTATTCACAAGACTGAAGATCGCGGTGTTGGCACCAATGCCCAGAGCGAGCGTCACGACGGCGACGAGCGTAACCGCCGGATGCTTCAGCAGAATCCGCACACCATAGCGGAGATCCTGAATTAATGTGTTCATATGCCTCGATTCGCGCTCTATTTGGGTCCCTTTGTAGGGGCGGCACTCCGTGGCCACCCGTCGTCGACGACGCGCTCGT
>DATENQ010000364.1:0-16796 GCA_035275005.1 Pyrinomonadaceae bacterium
CCCGCTCTGCCAATCCTCGAACGGCGGGGGCAAGCCCCTCTTCCTGACTTGTTCTATTTTTCAGTTGTATTGAGATTTTTCTCTGCAATCTTTGTGTTGCTGTGGGGGGTGACTTGCTACGGGCAAGTAACCACGGAGACACTGAGATCACAAAGAGATAAGCTCGTCGCGGTACATTTTCCCGATCTGTCTCAACTCGAAAGCGATGTGAGAAACCAGATCACGTCGCAACAAAATGCACTCACCGCGGCGGTTAAAGATCCAGGCGCAAACCTCGGCGCGGCGTACGGCGCAATGGGCGAGATTTATCACGCGTACTCGCTGACAGCGCCGGCGCGTGAGTGTTACATAAATGCGAACCGGCTGGAGCCAAAGGACTTCCGCTGGATCTATCTGCTCGCAAAATTGGACCAACTCGAAGGTCGCGTTGACGATGCGATCCCTCGTTTCCGCGAAGTAGTAGCGCTCCAACCCCAACTTGTAGCCGCGCAGGTAAACCTCGGGAATATCTACCTGGAACTCAACCGCCTCGACAATGCTGAACAGAATTTCTTAGCAGCTCTCAACATCGAGAAACAAAACCCCGCGGCCTATTACGGCCTTGGACAAGTGGCGCTATCGCGTCGACGCTACGCCGATGCAGTAACCCACTTCGAAAAAGCACTTCTACTTGCCCCCGCGGCGAACCGGATTCATTACGCACTGGCAATGGCTTATCGCGGCCTGCAGAACCAGGAGAAAGCAAAATTGCACCTGGCCCAACAAGGCCCGGTGGGTGTGCGCGTAGCTGATCCGTTAATGGACAGATTGACGGAGCTGGTCCAGAGTGCGCGCGTGTACCTGATTCGTGGCAAGCAGGCGCTCGAAGCAAAAAGGTATGAAGAGGCCGCCGCGGAGTTTCGGAAAGCCATTGCGACGAATCCGGAGAGTGTGCCGGCGCACGTCAACCTCGGCGCGACGCTCACTCAACTCGGAGACCTAAAAGGAGCAGCTGAGGAATTTGAGAAAACGCTGCTGATCGATCCCAACAACACCAACGCTCACTACAATCTCGCCGTTCTCATGGCGAACGAAAACAATCACGAGCGCGCGATCGTCCATCTCAAAGCCGTCACTAAGATCAATCCAAACGATCTCGGTGCTCGTCTTCTACTCGTTCAGCAACTAGCGAAGCTCGGGCGCTGTGATGAGGCAGTGGAGTGGCAAATGAAACTGATCGAAGCCGGATACAAGACCACTCCGTGCCCAATCAAGTAGCCACAAAAGGCACAAAAGATTTTGATGAAATTCCTTTTGTGCCTTTTGTGCTTTTTTGTGGCTGGATCTTTTTCTGTTTCTTTGTGCTATTTCAAGATTCGTCGTACGCCTTCTTCGCCTTCGCCGTCACAAACTCATCGTCTTCGATGATGTATGCCGTCAGGTTGTAGCCGTAGACACAACCCGTATCGAGCCCGATGGCGTTGCGTCCACGGCGTGGCTCAGGAGCGGGCCAGTGTCCGAAGAGAATAATCTTTTCTCCGTGATAGACGTGATACCACGGCGTGCCTTCGTCACTCTCAGGATCTGCGCCGAGAGTCCGGATCGTCGTCATGTCGCTGGTGGTTTGTGAGTAGAGCTCCACGTTGGGACGCACACCAGCATGCACGACCAGATGTGATCCCAAATCGATCATGAACGGCATCCTGTTAAAGAAGCTGACGTAAGCGTCCTTTTCTGCTTTGAGCTCTTTGTGCGCTTCTTTCTGGGCAGGCTTGAGCTCGACTTCTTCGCCATTCCATTTTCGACGCAGCGCCAGATCATGATTGCCGATGACGGTGCTAAAGCGCGCGTCAGTCATAAACAGCTCGAGTACCTCCTTGTTCTTCGGACCCTTCGTGATCAAATCCCCTACGGAAAAAATCCGATCGTCATCGCCGATGCCCACTTTTTCAAGCAGCTCCATCAGCTCGTCGTAACAACCGTGAATGTCTCCCACTACAATCCTGCGACCTGCCATCACCCCTCCGACCCATTAATTCCACCGTGAAATCGAAGTCTATTGCATAGCGGAGATTCAATCAATGCGAGAATCTTGAGTTTGACACTTCTGAAATGCTAAGCTCTGCCCTGTCTTACCTGTTCTACCGAAAAGGAAATAAGGAATGCCAATCTCTTTGAGTTCAAAGAAGCGTCATGCCCTACTGGCATTGGTAACCGTCCTTTTGCTCGCCGTCGTCTGTTCAGCACAAGAAAACAGCACTGCAAACGTCACCATCAAGAATTTTGGACAGATGGACGACCGTTTCTTCCGAGGCGCGCAACCAAAGGAGACGGAATTTAAAGAACTGGCGCAACTCGGGATTCGCACCATCATCGATCTGCGGGATGATCCGGAGCCATACGAGAAACCGATGGTGGAATCACTGGGAATGACTTACGTCCACATTCCCATGATTGCCAAGAAGTATCCCGCGCCGGAAGCATTGGACACGTTCTTCAAAACCGTAAACGATCCCAACACAGGCAAATTCTTTGTTCATTGCGCCGGCGGGCGGCATCGCACGGGCGTGATGGGAGCCGTGTATCGCTTCAAGTTCTACAATTGGGATTTCGAGCAGGTGTACAAGGAGATGAAGCAGTACGACTTTTACACCCGCTGGGGACACGGTGCCTTCAAAGACTTCGTCGAGGATTACGCGCGGCAGCAACAGGCGAAGGGCGCGGGTAAATAACTGCTCCACAAATTACGCAGATTACACAGAAATGCAATCTGCGTAATCTGTGGATGGTTTTAACGGTAAAGATAAGTCTTGCTCTCCTTCTGATCCCATTCAACGCTATCGATATTGTCACGATCCGCTGAGAGTATCTCGTCGCTCAGCTTGCTTGTATTGCTAACCGGATCCAGATTTACCAGGTAAACGATCTTGCCCAGCGGCTCGTCCGCATCCTCACGATTCAGTTCGCGAAGCTCATAATCAAATCCATAACGCGTGAAAAGCCGTTTGAGCACGTCATCGGTACGATCGACGCTGCGCGTTGTCACCGACATCTCCATCGAACGGAACACCTGAAACGGTTCGAAGAACTCGAGGACATACAAGGCGAGTAGCACGAATAGCGTCAGGATAACTGCCATGTCCCAGCGTCCGACGCCCGCCGCCAAACCCACTCCCAAACAGACCAGCAGCACAGTAGTCTCTTTCGGATCTCGAATATTCGTGCGGAAGCGCACGAGCGACGCCGCCGCAAAAATTCCAAACGCGCGCGCCGCGCTATCACCCACGACCATCATCATGCCGCCCGCCACGACCGCCATCAGAATCTGCGTCTGCGCTACGTAAGGATTGCGCCGCATAACCGAGACACCGCGGCGCGGACGAAATGCCAGCATGGCAGCCAAAAAAGCCGCCAGTGAGAATCGCAACGCAATCCTCGCCGACGTTGATTCCCAACTCGCGAGGTTCGCGGGCGACAGGCCGGTAGGGTCTGGTCCAAAGAGCTGTCCAATCAACGGAATGTCCTGCGGAGCCTGCGTCTCAACGCCCGTGGTTGCAACAGCAGGGCGCGAGCTGTCGTGAAAAAGATAAGCTAAAAGGCCGGTAAAGAGGAGCAAAATAACAAACGTCCCCACCACCGCAAGAGTCACACGCTTCATCTCATTTATCCTTTCTCAAGAGGAGCCACAAAAAGGCACAAAAGGCACAGACTAAAGCGTTATACCCTGCCTGCTTGCTCCTGCTTCCGTTCTTACTTTTGTGCCTTTTGTGCCTTTTTGTGGCTAACTATTGCTTAGACCACAATCGTTTTCTCTTCAACGAATGAACATTCCCCACAGGAGGTGAACTGTTTGGGCCTTCGAAGAATAACTGGCTGTTGAAGGGCTCTTCGCCGGTGCCAATTGGTGGACACTCATAGGAACCGTCAGATTTCATGACCCGAGCCTTCACGTTATCACGCAGGTATGCAGCGATCACCGTGTCTTTCAAATATTTCTGCAACTGCGGATCGAGCACCGGCACGACTACTTCGACACGACGATCCAGATTGCGCGACATCCAATCAGCCGAGCCGATGTAAACTTCTTCGTCACCTGCATTAGCGAAGTAGAAGATGCGACTGTGTTCGAGGAAACGTCCTACTACGCTCCTGACCTGAATAGTTTGAGAAAGCCCGGGTTCGCCCGGCCGAATCATGCATCCACCACGCACGATAAGATCAATTTTCACGCCCGCCTGCGACGCTTCATAAAGCGCTTCGATGATCTGAAGATCAGTCAAACGATTGACCTTCGCTGCGATGTGCGCCACACGACCGGCTAACGCATGTTCCGTCTCGCGCTTAATCAACTGCATCATGCGCCGGCGCAGATTCATCGGCGCAACCAACAGCCGGCCGAATTCCTTCTGCATCGAGAAGCCCGTCAGGAAGTTGAAGAGGTCAGTCGCATCGTCGCCGATCACGGAATCGTTCGTCAGTAGTCCGATATCCGTGTATACCCTCGAGGTCGTCGGGTTGTAGTTGCCGGTCGAGATATGAGTGTAGGTTTGCAGACCGTCCTGCTCGCGTCTCACCACCAGCGCGACTTTGCTGTGCGTCTTCAATCCTACTTGCCCATACACAACGTGAACGCCGGACTCGGCGAGTCGCTTGGCCCACTCGATGTTGTGCTCTTCGTCAAAGCGCGCTTTGATCTCGACTACTGCCGTGACCTGCTTGCCACGCTCGCTTGCCTGGATCAGCGCCTGTGGGATCGGAGACCTTTTACCGGTGCGGTAGAGACACATTTTGATCGCCACGACTTGCGGATCCTGCGCGGCAGCGTCGATGAAATCGACGATCGTTCCAAACGATGTATACGGGTGATGAAGCAAAACGTCCTGCTTCTTGATCGCGTCGAAGAGCGATTCCCTGTTTCGCAGTGCGACCGGCACAACGGCCTTCAACGGTTTGTCCTTGAGCTCAGGCAAGTCGAGACTGTAAAGCTCCATCAGATCGGGCACGTCCAGCAGCCCGTCGATTTCGTAAACATCTTCCTTTTCGATATGCAGCGAATTGATCAGGTACTCAACCATCTCGCTTGGCATTGACGACGAGACTTCCAGACGAACCGGCAAACCAAAACGGCGCTCGCGCAGCGATTCCTTTATGAGCTTGAGCAAATCCGCGGCCTTGTCGTCGCGGATTTCGACATCCGCATCGCGCGTGACGCGAAACACATGTCCCTTGCTCAAGTTCATGCTCGAGAAGCATTTATGGATGTTCGCCTCGATCACCTCTTCGACTAACGCAAACTTCAACTCACCTGGTTTGACAGGGATGAGACGCGGCACCACCGGCGGCACTTTTATGCGCACAAACCTCGCTTCATTACCCAACGGTGATCCCGCGAGCGTGTCTTCAGGGTTGCTCTCAACCGTGAGTCCGATGTTGAGACTAAGATTGGAAATGTAAGGAAACGGACGCGCCGGATCGACAGCCTGCGGAGTAAGCACCAGGAAGATGTTCTTCATGAAGTACTCAGACAAGCTGCGTTTCTCGTCTTCGGAAAGCGATTCGTAACGCGCGATGACCACGCCGTGCGACTCAAGCTCCGGGATTACTTCGTCACGGAGACAACGTGTGTGCTCTTCGACAAGCGTGAGCACTCGTTTGCGAATGACGGGAAGTTGTTCCTCCGGCGTCAGTTCACCGGGCATGGGCCCGATGTCTTCGATGGGCATCATCTCCTTGATACCGGAGACGCGGACCATGAAGAATTCGTCGAGGTTCGAAGAAAACACGGACAGGAATTTTAGTTTCTCGAGTACGGGCGTGGTCGTATCAGTTGCTTCTTCGATCACGCGTCTGAAGAATTCCAGCTGGCACAAATCCCGGTTGAGTACAGACCAGGCGAGAAAGCGTTTTGGTTTTCGTTCTGATTGCATTTACCTTGTTACCCTGACTTGTCCTTATCTAGTGCGATATATTTCACGCAAAGACGCAAAGACAGCAAAGTAAATTCTTGCCTGCTTTGCGCCTTTGCGTGAATCTTTGCGCCTTTGCGTGAAACAATTCAATTTGAGCAGCGCGCATCGATGATCATCCGTGCCTTGCGTTCGAACTCGGCGGCCCACTCTGCCGCCGGGCGATCGCGCTCCGCGTTTCGGGAAGCCTGGAAGACCCGCGTGATGGTTTTGTTTTGTCTCTCGGCATCGAGCAGTCGCTGAAGCCCGTCGGCCAGCAGCTTACGACCGCCTTCGCTGATGTTCGTGTCACCGACGCTCTTCGCATTCGCAGTACAACGTCCGCCACTCACCGTGATCGGCTCTTTCTTACGCCAACTGTCGAGCCGCGCCTTCTTTTCACTGGAACTCGAGAATCCGAAAGTCGATCCCATGTCGCCGACGTAAAAAACCGCCTCGCCCGGCTCGCAGATCCGAGTGTTGCCGTTCTTCTTTGAATTTAGACATGCAATTTTATGGTTGTCGGTTTTGGTGTCACCGTGATCGATAAACGCGAGCCACAATTTAAACGCGTCAACCTCCGCGCGGGCAGGGCCACCGTTCTGCGATATTTTTTGCAGCGTCTCAGCCAGCGGGGCTGCATCCTTGCTGTTGCACTTCACATCGATCCCCCGCCCGAGGGGCAGCTCAACGCCCGCGGCAGGTTGAAAAGATGAAAAACTCGCACCCTGGAAACTCTTCGTCAAACTCTTCTCGCAGTCCGGACAATTAACGTCCGCGACCCACTCATCATCAGCAAAAAAGCCCAGCGCTTTCGAGAAGCGCGACGACAAAAACTCGCCGTAGATCTCGCCGTTACGCTTGTCAGGCGTCTGTCCTTTGAAGTGGGGCTTGATCTTGTAACGGATTAAATTACCGTCACTGTCAGTCACGCCCGGCACCGAACAATGAAATTTCGGTGTGGTACCGGCGCCGGGAGATACATCCTTGTTCGCAACGCAGTTAATTGGCTTTGCCACGCCGTTCTCATCGACCGGCGGCGCACCGGGGCGCGGACCGGTGGCCGGGTTGTAGCCAAGCACGGGGTCATAACCGGGATCGGGTGCGCGATAAACTCTGGCGCTCTGCTCCGCCCGCGAGCGCTCGTCGGCCGTAAAGCAGGCCTGTTCCTGGGCTCCGGCGGGCCAGACGAGAACCAGTGCGGCGAAGAGGATCAATACCAGCGGGAACCATTCCCGGAACGGATTCTGATGCATGGAGTGTTTACCTTGAAAAGTCTCGATGATCTGACCGGGGCTTAAGATAGCATAGCGAAGCCGCTGGCGCATTTTAGGTTAACTGAAGATCCGTGACATTTGGAGGCCAACATGAAAGACAGCAAAGTCCTTAAGCGAGTTACACATGTAGCTATCGTAGTCGGTCTCGCCGTGATCTGTATGGCAGTTGTGAAGACCACCGGACAAGAGGAAAACAGTGGCGATGGGGCTGCGACGGAGCAGTGGGAATACCTTACCGTGGCCGGCCCGAGTAACACTAACTTTACCCCGACGAGTACGCCGCGTATGCGCAAGGAGCCGAACAGCGCCTTCGGACGAGAGGCATTCGTCCTTGAGCAACACCTGGACAAACTCGGCGCGAACGGATGGGAGCTAATCACTGTCACCGGCGCAGAGAGGGATCCTGTTTTCTACTTCAAACGCCGCAAGCGTGGCTCACACCGTGAATAGCGCCCTTCGCCACGTTAAATCGGTGTCCGTCACTAATTGATTCAACATAACTGAGCGCTCATTCAAACTGCCCTGCAAAAAAGAATGAGGCAAACGTTATGAGGGTGATGGTAAGTCTGAACCTCGCAGATATAATGACCGCAATTCGCCCGACAATGACACAGCATGTGTACGAGACGCCGAACAACGAGGCCGCCGATCCTAATGACCCCAGTCAGGAATCTCAGCTTCCTGGTAACTCGGAACTGAGTGATGTTTCAACCTCGAACTCTGAGCTCTGAGAGTTTCTACGCCAGACACCGGTGGTGGCTGCGCTGGTTTTTCTTTTTTTGCGTGTGGACGTTGCTCGGAGTCTCCTTCGCGCTCAGTACATATCTTGGCGCGCGTCAGGACAACGTCCAGATATCATGGAAAAGGGTCCTCTCCGGGTACCTCGCTGATTTTTATTTGTGGGGGATGCTGTCGCCATTGATCTTCCTGTTGGCGAGACGATTTGAGCTTCGTAAGCATTTTCCACGAAATGTGCTTGTTCATCTCGGCGCCAGTATTGTGCTCTCAGGTTTTGTGATTTCGGCGGCGTCGCCGTTAGTCTGGTATCTCGGTTACGTAAACACGGCACGCAATCCCACACTTGCAATACTCTGGCGCAACAACGCTTTCAGCGCTTATTACTTCCACCAGGGCCTGACGATTTATTGGACCACCCTCGTCGTCGCTCATGCGCTCTACTATTACCGCGGACTTCGTAAGGGAGAAGCGCAAACAGCAAGACTCACGGCGCAATTGGCCCAGGCGCAGTTGCAAGCCCTGAAGATGCAGATCCATCCGCATTTTCTTTTCAACACGCTCAATTCGATTGCCGCGCTGCTGCACAAAGACGTCGAAGCCGCGGATAGAATGATCGCCCGGCTTGGAGACTTTCTCAGGCTCACTCTGAAAAGTTCGGACACACAGATCGTGGATTTTGAACAGGAGCTCGAGTTTCTCAAATGTTATCTCGACATCGAACGCATCCGTTTTCAGGATCGGCTAACGGTTGAGATGGACATTGACAGCCATGCGCTCACAGCGATGGTCCCGAATCTGATCCTGCAACCGATTGTCGAAAACGCCGTGAGACACGGTGTGGCGAGACAAACACATCCCGGACACATCACCATCCGTGCTCGCCGCGAGGGTGAACGACTGATCATGAGAGTAGAGGACAACGGACCGGGGCTGAACGCGAAATCTAATGGTTCGGGAATCGGAATCAGCAACACGCGCGCGCGGTTGGAACAGTTCTACGGCAGCGACTTTAGTTTTCAAATCACAAACTCAGCAGAGCGCGGCGCAAGCGTGACACTGGAAATTCCTGCGTTTGTGCAAATTGAAGGTGAGTAAGCTTGCAGATTAAGACCTTGATTGTTGACGATGAGCCACTCGCACGCGATCGGATTCGCGAGATGCTGAAGGAGCATCCTGAGATTGAAGTGATTGGGGAAGCGAGGAACGGACGGGAAGCAATTGATTCCGTTGTGAATCATAATCCGGACCTCGTCTTTCTGGATGTACAGATGCCCGATATCGACGGGTTCGACGTCTTGCAGAACCTCAATGTTGAGCAACTTCCGCTAATCATTTTTGTTACCGCGTATGATCAACATGCTTTACGTGCGTTCGATGTACACGCTGTCGACTATCTGACGAAACCGTTCGATCGAAAACGCTTTGCGGAGGCGGTCACTCAGGCGAAGGTTTTTATGAAGGGCGCGAAAGAACCTGATACAGCGCGGATCCTCAGCATGTTGCAAGAGTTGCGGGCCGGATCGAGGTACCTCGAGCGATTTGCTGTCAAGAATGGCGAGACGGTGTTCTTTGTTCGCGCGGAAGATGTAGATGCAATTGAAGCTCAGGGCAACTACGTGCGACTGAATCTCGCGAATTCGTCGCACTTGCTTCGCGACACGCTGAACAATATCGAATCGCAGATCAATCCGCGGATGTTTGTTCGGATTCATCGACGCACTATCGTCAACATCGATCGTATTAAGGAAGTCCAGACCTGGGCGCGAGGTGAGTACCGCGTCGTGCTATCCACCGGCGCCCACTACACTCTCAGCCGCGGCTATCGCCAGCACTTCGAAAAGTTCATCAAGCTGGGCTCGTGAACGCTACTGAAACCTTACATCCCGGCGGCGAAGCCGCTACGAGAGGTACCTTAAGACTCTTCGAGCAAAGCCCGGCTTACAGTCGTCCTCGATTCGAGGCGTCACGTCACGCGGAGTCGATGCTCGTCACATATTGGTTCACATCTGAGAAACGGGAAGCCAGACTAAGCGTCAGTAATCCGATTTGCAGACCTTTGTGTGACCCCCGCACTTTGCAGTGTGTGTTGTGGGCGGAAAAGAGACCTTCAACCAAGGAGACGTTGCGAGCCGGGGGTCGCACAAAGACCGGAGTGGCCCATGACAAACCCACGCGCACGCGCCATCGATACCATACCTTTGGGCGGCCTACTCATCGGCTTGTTCGATCTGGCATTTGCCTTCACTTTCTACGGCTTGATTTTGGGTGTTCCAGTACTAAGAATTTTTCAGACTGTCGCTGCCGGAGTGCTTGGCAAACCAAGATCGTATGCTGGTGGAGCATCAACTTTTTTACTCGGCATTCTTCTTCATTTCGTAGTGGCGACCTGCATTGCCGCCGTTTACTATCTCGCGACCCTTGTCTTGCCGGTTTTGCTCCGCCATCCAGTTGTTAGTGGATTGATTTATGGAGTGGTGGCGTATTTCGGTATGAAGTACATAGTCACACCGCTCTCAGCTATCGGCGCGAGAGGGACTCTGCCACGCCTGTCGATACTCATCACGGAACTCATCGGACATGCGCTGCTCGTGGGCTTACCAGTCGCGTTAGTCGCTTACAGATCTGCCGGGTTTCATGGTGCTAACCAGCGCGCGGCGTTGGTGACGTAGGTTTTGATGTCCGAGAGACGCGAAGGGTCGCGTTTGATCTCGTCACCGGGAGGTTCGTGCAGAAAACTGGGGCAGCCTTTCGACGTGTCCCAGTTGTAATCAACCAGGTGATGAAAACTCGACTCAGCGATCGCTCGTCCAAGGCGGTTGCCATGTTGATCCAGTCGACGCTCAAAAGCCACGACCAGGTTGAACTCACGTCCACTCACCTGACTGCTTCCGGTGGCGACGACTCGCGCGTGCTCTTCATCGTCGGGCACACCCACGCTCCCCTCATGCGGGTGCGCGGGAAAGTACTCAATCACGCCGGCAGGACTCTCGAACAGTTCATGCACCGGCGCGACAGCCGTGATCTTTTGATAATCGCCGTTCGCGCCCGAATGATAATTGGGCCACGTGATCAGTTTGTTTTCTTCATCGTCACGCACGTGCCGCGACTCATCCGGTTCCAGATGCTGCGAGTGAAAGAAGTGTGCTCGCCCGACTCCGCCGAGTGTACACAGCGATGAGCCTAAGTCTTCGTGATCGCGCGTCGTGAGAATGCCGCCGCCTCGCTGGTGAAAACGTGTGATGCCTTCACAATCCGCACTCGTTAGCCCATTCCCCGTATCGACTGCAAAAAGCCAGAGCTCGTCGAAATCAGTCGTGTCCAGCACGCTCAAGACAACGTCATTGCCTCCAGCGTCGACTTCGCGATCGCGCGTCGTGACCTGGTAAACGGGCGACTGGTTGTGGTCCTTTATCGAAGCCAGGTGATCGCGTAACAACGAAAACCGCTGAATGTTCCAGTCGTCTTCAACCGGAGGAATCGTCGTCTGCAACAGAATATGAATCGGATTAGCCATACCATAATGATAAACATAGCCACAAAAAGGCACAAAAGGCACAAAATACAAATCAAAAAGCTCGATCTGTTTTTTGTGCCTTATGTGCCTTTTTGTGGAGTAACCTATTTCTGCTCGGCCGCCAGTATCTCTCGCAGCTTGGCGCTTACATCCTGTGTCTCCCAATCGCGCCAGCGTGCAAACGCATCGCGCAAGTGTTTCGTGCGCAGCTTAACCAGGTAACTTAACAACCACATCAACGCCGCTACTCGATCCGGTTGCTTCTGCTTCCTCGCGCTGAGAATCTCTTTGCCCACGCTCTCCATCCAAACGTCGCAATCGTGCACCTCACCGAGTGCCGTCTGTATTCGCGCAGTGCGTTTTGCATAACTGGCAATTGAGCGTCTCCAGCACTGTTGGAAAAGCTCGATCGCATAACGCAGGCGCTTGGCGGCGATGCGCATGTCGTGCAGAGTCTCGATCTCAAACGGCTGGAACAAACCAACACTCAGTTTTTCCAACTCTTTCAGCCGTCCCAGAATCACGACCCGAGACATTTCCTGAAACGTGATCTGCGGTTTCGCCGGGTCGCGCGGGGCGGTCGCCTCATCCACGCTCGCGATAAAAGCTGACTCCAATTGCTTCAGCTCGGTCTGCTCGAGAGTCGCCTTCAATTCTTCACGCGCACGATCGCGAATTTCGCGCCTCGCGCCGATGAACTCATGCAGCGCAGGTGACAACTCAGTGGGCGCGTGGTGCACGATCTTCTCCAGGGCCATGATGGCCACATCCTGATCGCGCACTTCCCCGAGCGCGTCCGCAATGTCCTTCAACTCTTTCAGGACGCCACTAAGAGCTCGTTTGCGCAGGTACGGCGTGAAGTCGCGCAAAGCACTCCGCAGCCTGCGGGACGCGACGCGCATCGAGTGAACGCCTTCCGGATCGCTCCAGTCCAACGCCAGCTCGTGAAAACCGTATAACTCCTCAAATCTCGTTACGAGCACCAGCTTTATCCCTGCGGAGGCGACAGATTTACATTTAATGCCTTTGATTCGTTTGGCTTTTGCCATTTGTATGGATTCAACGGGGGTAATTTAGATAGAGCTTGTTAGAACAAAGTAAATCTTAGCATTTCATGATCTGCAAGTGGCTCATCGCTAAAATACAGTTCAAATCACGAGCATGTCGGAGCACTTTAACCTGTTCATTCCCGTTTATCACTAGCCTGGGCCGATTCATCACATCCGCAACACAAATCCGGTCGCAACGGTGTTTGCTCATTGGACCTTCATTCCAACCTAAAGGTGAAAACACATGGTTGACTCAACGCGACGGACATTTCTACAGCACAGCGCTCTGGGTCTGGCTACTCTCGGCGTCTCCGGACTGATCCTGCGCTGTGACGCACAGCCAACTCAGCCAATCGGCTCAGATCAAATACTGATTCAAATGGGGACGGCGCAACAGGAAGTTACTGCAAAAGGTGAACTGCGCAAGATAACTCCACAGCCGTATGGGCCGTTCTACCGGACCGGCGCGCCGTTCAGAGGGAAGCTCAGTTTGCCTGGTGAGGCGGGAACTACGTTTGTGCTTTCCGGACGCGTCTGGGGTTACGACACGAAGAAGCCGCTTCCCGGAGTGGTGCTCGACTTCTGGCACGTCGATATGCAGGAAAAATATTCCGACGGCGTTAGCGACTTTCGCAACCGCGGGAGACTGGTTTCGTCTGAGAGTGGTTTGTACGAAGTTGAAAGCATTCGACCGATTCCCTACCGGCCGAATCCGACGGGCGCTCCTGAATTCTGGCGCTGCGCGCATTTTCATCTGGTGGCTGTGTGTCCCGGGTATCAACCGCTGGTCACGGAGATTCATTTTCAAGGCGATCCGAAGAAGAGCGATCCGATGTATCGTGCGGAGAATGCGATCGCGGTTGAAGAGCGAAACATTAATGGCAAGGTTTTTCAGACCGGCGTATTTGATCTGGTTCTTGAACGCGCCGCGAAGTGAGCCACAAAAAGGCACAAAATCAGTTTTTCAGTCTTCTCGCCCACAATGCCTTCTTACCCTCCTGGCACTAATCCGCCAAGCCAGGAAGTTGTGGCGCGCTAGCGTGATGAAACGATCACAAAAACACGGGTTTTCACGGGAAAACGGACCTTGATCCGCCTTCACCGTGAAAATCCGTGGCGTGGGTTGAATCAGACTTTACTAACGACGCTTGCGATTAACTTTTCGCGCCAACGCAGCCGCTCCCGCCAGACCCGTACCAAGCAACAACATCGCGGTTGGCTCCGGATTCTCCGAAACCGTCGGCGCGGCAGGTCTTACTATCCCGAGTGTTGGCCCCTGGTGGATCGCTGTGCTAAATCCACCATGTTTCCCATTATTATTTTCAAAATTCGCCGCGAACAGATACGCCGTGTCCGCGACTCTTTGAATGTCGATATTCGTCAACTTGCCGAAGCCGAGATGCAATCCATTATTGTTTTCAAAATGCCCTACATACTCGTAGTTCGTGCCCAGGACGCTTTGAATATCAAAATCGGCCAGGTTGTGTCTTTCGGCGAAAATAAGCTTTTCAAGCGCGAGGTTACCGTGAGCCCGGTCGGCGCGGGCAGATGATACCAGCGTCAAGCAGAACACAGCACTGATAATGCCGGTCAAAAACCTTGATCTAGTCATACTTCGATCCCTTACAGAGACTGGAGTGAGTGTTTGCCGCACAAACAAAACTCGGGGGCTATTTAGTTCTAGGGGATAATTGCCTGGCAAAAATACACAGGGTGTATCTCGATTTTGTCACTGCCCTACCACGTGTTTGTAACAATCGGTCAGCGGGACGAGGCTGTGTACAGAAGCGTACGATCAGTGCTCTCTAAGCTCGACTTCGTGTGCCTGGCCGTCATCCGCAATCGTGACCTCTTTGAACCTGCGGTCATCGGCTTTCATGACAAAACTAAACTTCCGTGGCCCGGGATTATAACTTCCCTGCGGCGCCGCAACTGAAACCACTAACCCACGTAGCCCACGTCGCGCGCTAATCGTAGTTCTGCGAAAGGCACCTTTTTTATAAGCGGGACTCATTCCGTCGTCTTCATAAAGACTCGTCGACGCCAAACCGTTATTGTCAGGATAAACAGCAAACGTGATCGGATCGACCGGCTTTTCACCGATATAGTTGAGCGCCGGGCCACTCGGAATGATCGCACCACCACGCACGAACATCGGCACGACGTCGAGAGGAGCTTCGACACTGATCGCCGTCCCGCCCATGTATTTTTTATTAGTCCAGTAATCGTACCAGGGACCTTCAGGCAGGTAGACCAAACGCCTTGTTACGTCCGGCTTCAGAATCGGAGCGACGAGGAGATCGTCGCCCACCATGAATTGATCGTCGAGATTGTAAGTGCTGGGATCGTCCTGGTAGTTGAGCAGCAAAGGTCGAAACGGAGGAACGCCCGTGCGGTGTGCTTCTTCTAAAGTAGTGTAAAGATACGGCAGCAGCTCGTACCTGAGTTTTAGATACTTGCGAATGATGTCTTCGTAGTGCTTGCCGAAGCGCCAGGGCTCCTGATCGTAGCCATCATTCTCTTTGTGATTGCGACAGAACGGCGCCAGAAAACCCACTTGATAAGAACGCACCAACAACTCGCCGTTGCCGCGGCCAATGAAACCACCAATATCACTACCGACAAAAGGCTCGCCTGATAAACCCAACGACGTAAACATCGGGATGTTCAGCGCCAGAGCTTCCCAGGTGCTGTTCGTGTCGCCGGTCCACATCGTCGAGTAGCGCTGGATGCCGGCGTAAGCGGCGCGCGTGATGACATAAGGACGGCGATCTGGTTGCAGTCGCTCGAGTCCTTCGTAAGTCGCGCGCGCCATCAGCAGCGCAAACGTGTTGCGATTCTTGGCGTGCGTGGTTTTTTCTCCTTCGTCGTAACTCACCACGTCTAACTGGTTCTTGCCGGTCTGGTCGACGAAGTCGGAAGGCTCGTTCATGTCGTTCCAGATCCCGGCGATGCCGTTGTCGGTGTAAGCGCGATGCAGGTCGCCCCACCAGCGTCGTGCTTCCGGCAAAGTGAAGTCGACGAAGACGCTATCGCCGGGCCACACGCGCGGCACAAACAGATCGCCATTGCGACGTCGTTGGAAGAAGTTTTTTTCCAGGCCCTGATCGAAGGCGTGGTAGCGTTCATTCTTGTCTGTCGGATGCTTTACGCCGGGATCGACGATCGTTACAACCTTCACTCCCTGGCGGCCCAGTTTTTCGGTGAGCGCTTTCGGATCCGGAAATCGCTCCTTGTCGAAAGTGAAGACGCGATAGCCGTTCATGTAATCGATGTCGAGATACATCACGTCCAGCGGCAGATCCCGCTGGCGATACTCACTCACGACTTCTTCAACCATCGTGTCCGGGTAATAGCTCCAGCGACTCTGCTGATTGCCGAGCGCCCACATTGGCGGCAGCTGCATGTGGCCCGTGAGGTCTGCGTAACGGCCGAGGATCTTTTTGATCGACGGGCCGTAGAAGAAGTAGTAATTCATCTCGCCGCCTTCAGCGCCAAACCACGCACGCTGTTGTGAAGAGCGGCCGAAGTTGAAATAGCTGCGATAGCTGTTGTCGAAGAAGATGCCGTAGGCGACGCCGCGTTGCAGGCCGATGTAGAACGGGATGGTCTGATAGATCGGGTCCTTGCCTTCGATGTAGCCGGGCGTGTCGGAATTCCAGTTGATGAAAGAGAGGCGACGCTTGTCGAGACGCGCGGCCTTTTCGCCGAGACCGTAGAAGTGCTCGTCGAAGCCGAGTTTCTTCGACGCAGCGACAAACATCCCGGCTTTCGGATCGAACAATAGGCTCGTGAGGCGTCCCTTGGCGTCGTAGGACATCGGGCGTTCGTCGGCGTTGAGTAGTTGATGAGTGCGGGCGTCGCGAAACTCGATGAGTAGTGGTGAACGACGGATGGTGACTTCGAGATCGTCGGTCGTGATCGTGATCAGATCTGATGTTTCTTTCAGGTTCCAGCGCGGCGTGGCCCAGTCGGTTTTTGCGATCGCCCACGAGTGATCGCGTGTTGGGATCGATTTGGCAAACGCGGCCCTGACGCGGATCAAATCCGGAGCGAGGATCGTCAGCTGGACCTGTGAGTTGTCCTGGCAATTAAGCGTGACGCTCTTTTCAGTCTTGCTGAGACTGACAACAGGGCCGATCTTCTCCAGCGTGGTGATGTCCTGCGCCAACGCACCGATGGCAACACCAAGCGAAAGCACAATAATGAGAAATATTCGTTTCATTTTTCTGCGACCTCTAAAATAAGAACGACTCACTAGAATAGAACAAGTCAGGAAGAGGGGCTTGCCCCC
>DATENQ010000365.1:0-3830 GCA_035275005.1 Pyrinomonadaceae bacterium
TCCGGCGCCGGTGGCACGGAAATGATGACCGCGATCAAAGCGGCGCTCGAACCGTCTGACGATCAGTCGCACGTGCGCATCGTTTGTTTTATGACTGATGGTTATGTCGGCAACGACATGGAGATCATTTCCGAAGTGCAGAAGCATCAGAACGCACGCGTGTTTGCATTTGGTATCGGTAGTTCTGTGAACCGTTTTCTGCTAGACAAGATTGCCGACGCCGGACGCGGCGAGGTGGAGTATGTCGGTTTGAATGACGACGGCTCCGCTGCCGCGCGCCGTTTTCACGAACGCGTGCGCAATCCGCTGCTGACTGACATTTCCATCGATTGGAATGGACTACAGGTCGCGGATGTTTACCCGCAACGCATTCCGGATCTGTTCAGTGCCAAGCCGGTGGTTGTGACTGGACGCTTTACGTCACCCGGACGAGCGACGATTCGACTGAAGGGAAAGATGGCTGGACAGGATTACGTGCGAGAGATTCCGGTCGAGCTGCCCGAGACGATGGCGTCGCACGACGTGCTGGCGTCGCTCTGGGCGCGAGCGCGAGTGGATAACTTGATGGACCAGGATTACCAGGGAGCGCAGAATGGAAACATGCGTGCCGATCTGAAAGATACGATCACGCAACTCGGGATCGAGTACAGGTTGATGACGCAGTTTACTTCTTTCGTCGCTGTTGAAGAGAGAGTAGTGACTGACGGCGGACAGCCGCGCAGGATCGATGTGCCGGTTGAAGTGCCGGAAGGTGTAAACCGTGAGACTGCTTACGGGGAAATGCGGCCGTCGGGTACGTTGCAGTCCCCCACAACAGGATCGCTCTCATTTATGATTAGCTCCGGACAACTTGGTGGTAGTGGCGGAGGTGGTGCTGGTGGCGGTAAGGATGCGACTGTTAGACGGCGTGTTAGTAATGTTCGCCCAATGCCAACTCCAGTTCCACCTGCAAAGCCCGCGAGCGTAATCGGTACTATGAATGTAGACGCGCCGCCGCCGTTTCCAGTTGAACCACCCGATGAAGTGCGACAGAAGCTGCACCCGTCTGTGTTTGCAGTGGTGGAAAAGCTGCGAAAGAAAGAAGCGCTTACAACAGCCGATGAGGGTGGTTTCATTCGCACCAGCAAAGCCGAAGTGCAAGTCTGGCTCAGCGAGAAGTCAGTTACAGCGCTCGCAAAACTGAAAGAGCTCGGCTTCGAGGTTGTGCTTGATGATAAGAACTCGAAACTGATTATCGGGCGGGTTTCGATCGACAAACTCGAGACGTTGGCGAAGTTGAAGTTCGTGAACTACGTATCGCCACAAGTTTCGAAGTAGGCGAAGTTAGAAAACAGAACAAGTCAGGAAGAGGGGCTTGCCCCCGCTGTTTGAGGTTCGTTACAGCGGGCGCAAGCTCCTCTTCCTGACTTGTTCTATCTAAGGACTTTTCGATCCGTGTTTGTGCGTGTAATCTGTGGCGTCTATGTCGATCGTGATGAAGTTTGGTGGGACGTCGGTTGCCGGTGCCGCTGCGTTTGAGAATGTTGCGCGCATTGTTGCAAGTGAGCGTGAGGCTGCGCCGGTCGTGGTTGTTTCGGCGATGAGTGGCGTTACCGACGCCTTACTCGCGGGGACAAACATTGCTTCGCTACAAGAAGTATTCGAAAGGCATCGCAGTGTTTCGCGTGAGCTGCTCGACGACCCGGCTGCGTTTACGAATCGATTGAGTATCGCTGAACAGCAGATTGGCGCACTGCTGGAAGGAACTGTCGAGCGCAAGCGTCTTCAGGATGCGGTGGTTTCGTTTGGAGAGATTCTTTCCAGCGCACTGCTCGTAGAACTATTGAATCAGCGTGGAATCGCAGCACGGCAAGTAGACGCGCGTCGTTGCATCATCACAGATGAAGAGCACACGTCCGCGGCGCCGCTGATGACGGAGACTTTTGCGCAGAGCAGAAGCGAACTGCTGCCGGTTCTCGAGAGCAATGTGGTTCCGGTTCTCGGTGGGTTTATCGGAGCAACTAAACAAGGTACGACAACGACTCTGGGACGCGGAGGATCCGATTACACTGCAGCGCTATTAGGCGCGGCACTCGGCGCGAGTGAGATACAGATCTGGACCGACGTTACGGGGGTGCTCACAGCCGATCCGCGCGTGGTTCCCGAAGCGCAGACCATTGAGCGCTTGTCGTACGGCGAAGCTGCTGAGCTTGCTTACTTCGGCGCAAAGGTGCTGCATCCAAAAACAATTCAACCAGCAATTGAGAGCTCCATTCCGGTGCGTATTTGTAATTCGCGCGCGCCGCAAGAGGCAGGGACGCTGGTTGGACCACAAAGCGAGACGTCGCCAAGAACGGTCAAAGCGATTGCGCACAAGACGGGTGTGACTACCGTTCAGATCACTTCGCTGCGTATGCTCGGTGCTTACGGTTTTTTGCGCGCGCTCTTTGAAGTGTTTGACCGGCATCGCACTGTGGTCGATGTGGTGACGACTTCGGAGGTCAGCGTTTCGCTTTCGTTGGACGATGCGAGCGCGCTGCCGGCCATCGTTGAAGAGCTGGAGCGACTCGGAACTGTCAGAGTTGAAAAAGGACGGGCGATCATCTGTGTTGTCGGTGAAGGTTTGCGCGGAACACCCGGGATTGCGGGGCGCGTGTTCAGCACGATCAGCGATATTAATGTCACGTTGATTTCGCAGGGAGCGTCGAGTATCAACTTTACGTTTGCGATTGAGGAAGAGCGGGTCAGGGAAGCGGTCACGAGATTGCACGAAGAGTTTTTCGCCATAAAAAGGCGCAAAACAGAAGGAATCGCTTGATGAATCTGCTGAAGCTTACGCGTGCGTTGATTGATATTCCGTCAGTCACCGGTGATGAGCTGGCGGTCGGGGAGTATCTGTCGAAGCATCTCGCAGAGTTGGGTTATCAGGTCGAGAGACAGAAGGTGGCCCAGGATCGATTCAATGTGATTGCGACGCGAGATGCGCCGCCGCGCATTGTGTTCTCGACGCACATGGATACGGTGCCGCCCTTCATCGAGTCGAGTGAAGATGAGGAGTTTGTTTACGGGCGCGGATCGTGTGATGCAAAAGGGATCATCGCGGCGCAGATCTTTGCAGCGGAGCAACTGCGGGCTGAAGACGTGAATGATGTTGGACTGCTTTTCACGGTTGATGAAGAGCTGAGCAGCATCGGCGCGCAGGCGGCAAACAAACATGCGGTGGCGCACGCGTGTCAGTTTTTGATCAATGGTGAGCCGACTGACAATCGACTGGCTACAGGTACCAAAGGCTCCGTGCGTGTGATCATTACGACTGAGGGACGCGCGGCGCATTCGGCATACCCGGAAGCGGGTGAGTCGGCGATCGACAGGCTGCTCGACGTTTTGCAGGCGATTCGTGCTTGTGAGTGGCCGGAAGATAGTTTCTTCGGGACGACGACGTGCAATATCGGAGTGCTCAGCGGCGGCACGCGTCCGAACGTGATCGCAGATAAAGCGCGCGCGGAATTGCAAATTCGTCTCGGGATCGATATAGAGCACGTCAAATGTGTGCTGGAAGATGTGGTGCGCGGGCGCGGACAGCTCGAATATGCGTCGGCGCACAATCCGGTGCGACTGTTTGCGGTTCCGGGTTTCGAGCAATGCGTGGTGCGCTTCACGACTGACGTGCCGTATCTGTCAAACTGGGGAAAGCCGTTACTTATCGGACCAGGCTCGATTCTCGACGCACACACAGCTCACGAACGGGTCTCGAAACGCGAGCTACGGAAAGCCGTGGATCTTTATGTAGACCTGGCGAAGCGACTGTAGGGGCGGCACTCCGTGGCCGCCCGTCTCGAATTGAAGGCGCG